>NZ_JBHWLY010000020.1:0-84996 GCF_042730435.1 Nocardioides sp. NPDC059952
CACGTGCCACCTGTCATTTTTAATATATTCACCGACGGCGTGGTGTCGCGGCTCGCGCCACCGCGGGTGCGGGTCACGACCTTGGGCGCCGGGGTCGAGGCGGTGCCGTTGCTGACGGTCGGCGCCTCCGACTTGGTCGCGGTCATCACCGCACCCTCGCCGGTGCTCACGACCTCGCGGCGGGCGCCGCGGCGCTGCCGGGTGACCACCTTGGGCTTGGAGTCGACCGGCTCGGCCGCAACCGGCTCAGCCACGATCGGCTCGGTCGCCTCGGGCTCGGTTGCCTCGGGCTCGACGGCCGGGGCGACGGGAGCGGGCTCCTCGACGACCGGCTCGGCTGCGACCGGCTCGGCTGCGACCGGCTCGGCTGCGACCGGCTCGGCTGCGACCGGCTCGGCTGCGGCCGGTTCCGGCTTCGACTCGGTCGAGCTGCCGACGACCGCGGCCAGGACCGGACGACCGGTCGTAGCGGCACGGCGGGTGCGCGTACGCGTCGTGACCTTCGGCGCCTCGGGCTCGGCCGGGGCCTTCGGCTCGGCCGGAGTCTCGGCGGCCGGGGTCTCGGCGGGCGTCTCGACCGGCGTGGTCACCGGGGTCGACGCCTTGGACCGACGCGAACGCGTGCGAGTCGTGACCTTGGGAGCCTCGACCGCCACCGCCTCGGACGCCTCGACGGGCGCGGCCACCGTGGACTCGGCCGGGGTCTCGACCGGCTCGACCACCGGGGCCGATGCCTTGGACCGACGCGAACGCGTACGGGTCGTGACCTTGGGAGCCTCGGCGGGCTCGGCGGGGGTCTCGACGGGCTCGACGTGGGCGGCCGACTCGTCGGTCCGCTCCGTCTCCTGCGCGGCTACTGGCTCGTTCGTCTCGCTCTGTCCGGCCATGGCGGCGAACTCGGCGGGCGTGGGCGTCTTGGCGGACTCCTCCACGGGCTCGGCGCGGTGCTCGGTGCCGACCTCGTCCCTGCCCTTGCCCTTGCCACCACGGCCACCACGACGGCGCGAACGCGGCTCGTCGGGGGCGACACCGGAGGACTTGCCGGCCTCGACCGGGTGCTCGTGGATCACCAGGCCACGACCGGCACAGGCGTCGCAGTTCTCGGAGAAGGCCTCGAGCAGGCCGGTGCCGATCCGCTTACGGGTCATCTGCACCAGGCCCAGCGAGGTGACCTCGGCGACCTGGTGACGGGTCCGGTCGCGGCCCAGGCACTCGACCAGGCGACGAAGCACCAGGTCACGGTTGGACTCGAGAACCATGTCGATGAAGTCGACGACGATGATGCCGCCGATGTCGCGCAGCCGGAGCTGGCGCACGATCTCCTCGGCCGCCTCGAGGTTGTTCTTGGTGACCGTCTCCTCCAGGTTGCCCCCGGAGCCGGTGAACTTGCCGGTGTTGACGTCGACGACGGTCATCGCCTCGGTGCGGTCGATGATCAGCGAGCCACCCGAGGGCAGCCAGACCTTGCGGTCCAGGCCCTTCGCGATCTGCTCGTCGATGCGGTACGCGGTGAAGGCGTCGGCCTCACCGTCGTACTTCTCCACCCGCTCCTCGAGGTCGGGGGCCACCGACTGGACGTAGTCCTTGACGGTCTCCCACGACGAGTCGCCGGAGATGACCAGCTTGGCGAAGTCCTCGGTGAACAGGTCGCGGACGACCTTGAGGGTCAGGTCGGGCTCGCCGTAGAGCAGCTGCGGGGCGTTGCCGCCGGCACGCTTCTCGATGTCCTCCCAGCGTGCCTTGAGCCGCTCGACGTCGCGAGTGAGCTCCTCCTCGGCGGCGCCCTCCGCGGCGGTGCGTACGATCACGCCGGCCGTGTCGGGGACGATCTCCTTCAGGAGGGTCTTGAGGCGGTTGCGCTCGGTGTCGGGCAGCTTGCGGGAGATGCCGGAGGTGGTGCCATCGGGCACGTAGACCAGGAAACGGCCGGCCAGCGAGATCTGCGAGGTCAGGCGGGCGCCCTTGTGGCCGATCGGGTCCTTCGTCACCTGGACGAGCACCTTCTGGCCGGAGGTCAGCACCGACTCGATCTTGCGGGGCTGGCCCTCCTTCCAGCCGAGCGAGGCCCAGTTGACCTCACCGGCGTAGAGCACCGCGTTGCGGCCCTTGCCGATGTCGATGAACGCGGCCTCCATGCTCGGCAGCACGTTCTGGACACGGCCCAGGTAGACGTTGCCGATCAGGCTGGTCTGGCTCTCGCGGGCGACGTAGTGCTCGACGAGCACCTTGTCCTCGAGCACCGCGATCTGGGTGAGATCCTCGCGCTCACGGATCACCATGACCCGGTCGACCGACTCGCGGCGGGCCAGGAACTCGGCCTCGCTCACGATCGGGGCGCGACGACGACCGGCCTCGCGGCCCTCACGGCGGCGCTGCTTCTTGGCCTCCAGGCGGGTCGAGCCCGACAGCGCGGTGATCTGGTCCTCGCCGGTGCGGCTCTGGCGGACCTTGGTGACGGTGTTCTCCGGGTCGTCCCCGGCGTCGCCGGAGGCCTCGCCGGCCCGGCGGCGGCGACGGCGACGGCGCGAGGACGTGCCGCCCTCGCCCTGGTCGGAGTCGGCGTCGGCGTCCTTGCCTGCCTCGTCGCTCTCGGACTCCTCGGACCTGTCCTCGGCGTCAGCCGCGTCGGAGCCGTCGGCGTCGCCGTTGGCACCCTTGCGCCGGCGGCGGCCGCCACGGCGGCGGCGACGACGGCCGTTGCCGCCGCCCTCACCGTCGTCGGCCGAGCTCTCGTCGGACTCGGTCTCGGTCTGGGTCTCGGACTCGGTGGCCTCGGGCTGCTCCTCGTCGGCGGCCTTCTCCTCGACGGGGGCGGCGCTGCGTACGTTGCGCTTGCGGGTCCGGGTCGGGGCCTCCTCCTTCGCAGCCTCGGCGGCGGGCTCGGCAGCGGGCTCGACGACGGGCTCGGTGGCGGGCTCGGTGGCCTGCGGCTCGTCCTCGGTCGGAGCCTCTACCGGCTCGGCGACGGGCTTCGGCTCGGCCGTCTTACGCGTACGCCGGCGGGTGGTCGTCTTGGTCGGCGCCTGGAACAGCACCGCGGGGGCCGGCGGACCGGCCTGCTCGGCCTCGGTCTCCTCGAGGGTCTCCTCGGCGACGTCCTCGGCGAGGGTCTCGACGGGCTCTACGACAGGCTCCACGACGGGCGCGGCAGCCTTCTTGGCGGCCGTCTTCTTCGTGGTGGTCCGCTTGGCGGTGGTCTTCTTCGCCGCCGTCTTCTTGGCCGGAGCCCCGACAGTCTCGGCGGGAGCTTCGGAGGTCTCGGCGGTCTCGCCCTCCGGCGCGGTGGTGGCCTCGGGGGTCTCGCCCTCAGCCGGCGCAGGGGCGGCGACCTTCTTGGCCGTACGCTTCCGGGTCGTCTTCTTCGCCGCCGTCTTCTTGGCGGGGGCCTCGGCCGTCTCGGCAGCCTCGGCGGTCTCGCCGGCGGGGGCCTCGACAGCCTCGGCCGGGGCCGCGGCGGCCTTCTTGGTGGTGCGCTTGCGCGTGGTCTTCTTCGCCGCGGTCTTCTTCGCGGGAGTGGTCTCGCCGGTCGCTTCCGCGTCGGTCGTGGGGGTGTCGGTCACCGGAGTCTGCGCTGATTCAGCGCCGTTCTCGGGGTTCTCGACAGTGGTCTCGTCGGCCATGCCGTTCTCCTCATCCAGGACCTTCACAGGTGCCGGATAGTCAGGTGCCGGGAAACGGGCGCTGCGCAGTATCTAACTTTTCCACGTAGCAGCCGCGTCGCGGCGCAAAGCTTGTCAGGGCGGCGGCATCCTCCGCAGCGGTGCGTCACAGGCAGCGGTTCGTCACCTGCCGCGGTCGCTCGGCCGTCCGGGACCTTCCCGGGCGAGTCGCTCTCACTGACCTGCTAGGCCTGCGTCGCGGTCTGGTGACGCCCTACCCCTGTGTGCCGGAGTGCGGCCCCGGAGGGCCCACGCCGGCGAGGCGTCGTCGGACTGTCCATTCCTCGGGGCGGGCCCGATTGTTTGAGCAGTCGTCTCGGAGTATCGCATACACCCTGTCAACAGACCGATATCCGGACGCTAACGAAACTCAGGGGAGCGTGGCTTCTTTCATCTGGCGCGACTTGTAGACGTTCACGATCATCACGCCGTCGAGCCATTCGGTGAGCCGCGCGGCCTCGGCCGCCAAGGCGTTGTGCCCGTCCTCACCGATGTCGTGGCGCACGATCGGCTGCACCCGGCCGTCCTCGTCCTGCGCCCAGGCCCCCACGATCCGGCCGTCCCACCAGGCGGTGTTGCCGGCGTTGCCGTTGGAGTCGAAGAGGTACGCCACATCCTCGGCGCCCAGATAGAACCCGCGTTCCTTCCAGCCCATGACCGTGGGATCGAGCGTGGGCACCAGCGCGGCCCAGGGCTCGATCTCGGGCTCCGGCGAGGTGGCGATCTGGTCGTCCGGCAGCACCCATCCGGTGCCCCCGCCCTCGAGCCCGACCTCCACGGCACCGACCGCGGCGAGCGCAGCCCGCACGGCCGTCTTCGTGGACCCGAGCCACCAGACCAGGTCGGCCTCGGTGCCCGGACCGAAGGTCCCCAGCCAGCGGCGGACGAGGGCTGCGTACCCCTCCGCGGCGGGAAGCGGATCCGGCAGCTCGCCGAGCCACGACTCGGTGAGCGTCCAGGCCGGCTTGTTCAGCCGCCAGTGGCCGAGGTTGGTGGCCCGCATCAGGCGTCCCTGGGCGGCGAGGGTGCCGATCACCCAGCGCCCGATCGCGAACTCACCGCCCCACTTCTTGTCCGGCGCGCCCATCCGGAACCGGACGTCGAGCTCCGGCACCAGCTCCCGCAGCTGCGTGGTCGTCCGCGGCTTCCCGTCGGCAAGCGCCGCCAGCGTCGCCGCGTACGCCTTCTCGATCCAGCCGTCCTGGTCCTCCTCGATGCCACCCGCGGTCAGCCACTTGTGGAGGTTCTTCTCCTCCCCTGCCGCCACCCGGGCCGAGGCGCTGCCCCAGACCGCCGGGACCAGCTCGCGTGGGAAGGCGAAGAGCGTACGCCGCATCGCCAGCTGCTTGACCAGCGAGCGCTCCTCGTAGAGCGCCCGTTCGACGTCCTCGATCCGGAGATCGTGGACGCGCGCGTGCAACGCGAGGTGGACGGTGGCGGCCTCGGTCGCATGCCAGGCGGTCATCGCCTGCGTCGCGGCCGCCACGTCGGCGTACCTGTGGACCGGGGAGAGCCCGTGCCTGCGGGCCAATCGCGCCCGGCGCTCCTGGTCGGTGACCGTTCTCATCAGCAGAGCCTCATCGAAGACACGCTAGTGGAGCGGGTCGCCGATCGTGCCGGAGTCCTCGTCGAAGACTCCCTGGCTGAGCCGGGTCAGGAGCGGCAGTCCGCCGTGCTCGGGGCCCACCTTCAGGCCGCCGATGCGCTCCAGGCCGGTGACGACGTCGTCGGGACGTACGGTCGGGGTGCCGTGCTTGAGCAGGAGCTCCAGCCGGGAGCCGCCTTCGCGGGGCGCCGAGCCGAGGCGTACGACCGCTCCTCGGGCATCGAACTCGCGCAGACCCTTCTTGGTCATCCGGGACACGATGACCTCCTCGGCGCCGAGGAACGCCTCGACCGCGGCCGCGGCCTCCTCCGGCGCCGTCGGGAGGTCGATGATCCACTCGCTGCCGGTGAGCAGGTCGGCCAGCGCGCCCTTGGGCGAGGTGGCGGTGTCCACGACGTCGATCAGGTCGAGGCCGTCGGGCATGACCTCGTCCAGGGCGGCCTTCGTCGCGGCCGGGTCGACCGTCTCGCGCAGTCCGAGCTCGACGTACTCGGCCTCGCTCGCCGCTCCCGTCGGGGCCGCGCCGGCGTAGGAGATCCTCGGGTGAGGGTTGAATCCCGAGGAGTAGGCCACCGGGATCCGGGCCCGCGCGACCGCGCGCTCGAAGGCGCGGCTGAAGTCGCGGTGGCTGGTGAACCGGAGCCGGCCGCGCTTCGCGTAGCGGATGCGGAGACGCTGGACCGGTGGGGCCTGCTGTTCGGGCTGTTGACGCACGAAGTCGATTATGGCGGTCCCCGGGCACGATGACCCATCCGGCGAATGCAGAGCCAACGGAATGTAACGGCTCGCCTACGAAAAATGGGAGACTCGCGCGGTGACCCACCACAGAAGCAGGAAGTTCTCGGTACGCCTCAAGGAGCTGTTGCCGATCCTCGCGGTGGTCCTCACGGTCGGCGCCATCGCCGCTCTGACCGTCCTCGCGCCTCGGCTGAGCGACTCCAGGCAGGCCTCCGCGGAGGCCTCCTCCTCGCCGAGCTCCGAACCCGACGAGACCAGCCCGTCGGCCTCCGCCTCAGTGCTGTCCGAGCCGCTGCCGAAGTTCAAGACGCTCGACGCGCCGCCGGCGATCGACAAGGTGCCGAAGAAGCCGAAGATCGACCCGTGCGCGGTCCCGCGCAACCTGAACGTGATGACCTTCAACATCAAGGGTGGCCGGGTCTCGCCCGGCGAGCTCGGCGGGATCGCGAGCGTGATCCGGGCCTCCGGTGCCGATGTCGTACTCCTCCAGGAGGTCGACCAGAACCGCCGCCGCTCCGGCAACGTCGACCAGCCGGCGATCATCGCCTCGCACCTGGGGATGCAGTCGGTCTTCGGCGCCAACGACTACATCACCGACCGCGGTGGCTACGGCACCGCGATCCTGTCGCGCTTCCCCATCGACGGCTACGACAACACCCACCTGCCCAACCGCGACGGCAAGGAGCAGCGCGGCGTGCTGCGGGCGAACATCATCGTCGAGGGCCAGCGCCTGGTCGTCTTCAACACCCACCTCGACCACACCTCCGACTCGCTGCGGCAGGCCCAGATCGGCGCGGTCATGTCCAAGGTCAACGCCTACGACGGCGCCAAGCTCCTCGGCGGCGACCTCAACGCCGGCGACGGCTCCGGCGTCCTGGGCGCCGCCCTGGCCACGCTGTCCGACGCCGGCGCCGCTCTCGGCGCGAGCCACGACGGCGGCGGCCGGGTCGACTACCTGCTCCCCAACTCCTGGCTCTCGGCCGGCGACGGCAACGTCACCCCCACCGGCCTCTCCGACCACCACGCGGTCAGCATCGACTTCGCGATGCGTGGCGCCGCGGACTGCTGAGTCAGTAGCGCTCGACCGGCACGGCGCGCTCCGGCGGTTCGTACGCCTCCGGCCAGAAGTCGGTCACCCGGGTGATCCGCCCATCCGCGATCTCGAGGAACGCCTGCGACTCCCCCGACTCCTCCCCCATGCGCCAGTCGAACCAGACCACGGCGCGCTCGTCGTCGGCGATCACCACCTTCGGGGTGAGGTGCCACTGCCCGGGGTAGGTCTGGTTGAACTCGAGGAACGACGCGCGACCGATGAGCAGCTCGCGCGTCTGTGGCATGTCGTAGACGACGTCCTCGTCCAGCAGCCTCACCCAGGCGTTCCAGTCCCTGGCCTCGAGGAGCTCGAGATACCTACGACCCAACGCGCTGTTGTCCGTCATGGCCGCAACCTATCGGTGGCCGGACGACCGCGTGGGACACTTCCCGCCGTGATCGAGTTGCGCCCTGCCGTTCTTGCTGACGTCCCCACGCTGATGGAGCTGTGGGAGGTGGCCGCGGAGAACGACTCACGGCCGACGGACTCGGCAGCGAAGGTCGAGGCGCTGATCGCGCGCGACCCTGAGGCCTGCACCGTCGCGGTCACCGCCGAGGGCCGGGTCGTCGGCTCCCTGATCTCCGGGTGGGACGGCTGGCGCGCTCACCTCTACCGCCTGGCGGTCCATCCCGACGTACGCCGCCACGGGCTCGCCCGCCGCCTGCTGTCCCACGCCGAGGACCGCCTCGTGGGTCTCGGCGCGAGCCGGATCGACGCGATGGTGCTGGAAGGCAACGACCTGGGCCAGTCGCTGTGGAAGAGCTCGGGCTACGAGTCCCAGTCGGAGTGGCGGCGCTGGGTCCGCCCGGTCGGCTGAGCGCTAATCGGTCGCCTGGATCGCGAGACCGGTCTACCTTCGGCGCGTGGACTTCCTGACCCCCGAAGACCTTCCCGCACCCGCCGGCTACAGCCACGTCGTGATCACCGATCCCGGCGCCCGGCTGATCGTGACCTCGGGCCAGATCGGCATCACCGCCGACGGCAGCGTCGAGGAGGGTTGGGAGGCGCAGACCCGGCAGACTTTCATCAACCTCGGCGTAGCATTGGCCGCAGCCGGCGCGACCTGGGCGGACGTCGTGAAGCTGACCTACTTCGTCGTCTCCACCACCGAGCTGCCGCTGATCCGGTCGGTGCGCGACGAGTTCGTCGACGTCACGCAGCCGCCCGCCAGCTCGCTGGTGCAGGTCGCCGGCCTCTTCCGCCCCGACCTGCTCATCGAGGTGGAGGCCACCGCCGCCATCTACTGACGCCGAAGCGGGCGCCGACTCGCTGACGGCTACCCACCGAGGCGTGGTAGGTCACTGCGCTCCGCGCATGCCCTGACCGGTATGTCATCATCCGCCCCATGTCGAACGACGCGCACCCCACCGCGCCTGGCCCCACGCCAGCACTTTCACCTTCGTTGAACCCCGAGAGCCCCTCTCAGGCGATGGCGATCGTCGCACTCATCTTGTGCTGCTTCATCTTCTTCCCGCTGGCACCGATCGTCGGCATCGGGCTGGCGATCGCGGTGCTCATCAGGTCCCGCCGGGGCCGCAACCATGGCACCAAGAAGGCGATCACCGGAATCGCGATCGGAACATCCGGCCTTGCCCTCATCGTCGGGCTCGTGAGTAGTGCTTGGTGGTTCACGACCGGTGCCAATATCGAACGCGACAGCATCGGAGCGGTGACGTCGAACGGTACGGCCTTGGTCACGGAGCTACAGATCGGGGATTGCTACATCGACCCAGGGCGGGGCAGTGTCAAAGGCGCACTCGGCATCGTCGACGTCGTCCCGTGTGCCCAGGAGCACCACTGGGAGATCTACCAGCTCGCCCCGATACCGGGCACGAGTTGGCCTGGGTACAGCGAGATCGAAGACCGCACCTACGCCTCGTGTCGCGCGGCATTCATCCGGCTCACTGCCGACAGCAACGATGGGCTCTCGCTGTCCACCTACAGCTTCGCGCCCACGGAGTACGAATGGAATGCCGGCGACCACTACGCGACCTGCATAGCGGGCAACGTCTTTCCCTCCACCGGTTCAATCAGCGACTGATCCGACAGGGACCCTCTACACGACCGACAGCGGGAGCAGCTTCTGACCGGTGGGGCCGATCTGGATCTCGGTGTTGAGCTCCGGGCAGACGCCGCAGTCGTAGCACGGGGTCCAGCGGCAGTCCTCGACCTCGATGTCCTCGCCGTCGGCGACGGCGAGGGCGTCTTCCCAGTCGGCCCAGAGCCAGTCCTTGTCGAGGCCGGAGTCGAGGTGGTCCCAGGGGAGGATCTCGTCGTACTCACGCTCGCGGGTGGTGAACCAGTCGAGGTCGACACCGGTGCCGGCGAGGCCGGTCTCGGCGGCAGTCAGCCAGCGGTCGTACGAGAAGTGCTCCGACCAGCCGTCGAAACGGCCGCCGTCGCGCCAGACCTGCTCGATGATTCGGCCGACGCGACGGTCGCCGCGAGACAGCAGGCCCTCCACGATGCCGGGCTTGCCGTCGTGGTAGCGGAAGCCGATCGCGCGGCCGAACTTCTTGTCGGAGCGGACCACGTCGCGCAGCTTCTGCAGCCGTACGTCGGTGGTTTCGTGGTCGAGCTGGGAGGCCCACTGGAAGGGGGTGTGGGGCTTGGGTACGAAGCCACCGATCGAGACGGTGCAGCGGATGTCGTTGCGGCCCGAGACCTCGCGGCCCTTGGCGATGACCTTCTTGGCGAGCTCGGCGATCTGGAGCACGTCCTCGTCGGTCTCGGTCGGCAGGCCGCACATGAAGTAGAGCTTCACCTGGCGCCAGCCGTGGCTGTAGGCGGCACCGACGGTGCGGATCAGGTCCTCTTCGGTGACCATCTTGTTGATCACCTTGCGCATCCGCTCCGAGCCACCCTCGGGCGCGAAGGTCAGACCGGAGCGACGGCCGTTGCGGGAGAACTCGTTGGCCAGGGTGATGTTGAAGGCGTCGACGCGCGTCGACGGCAAGGACAAGGACACGTTGGTGCCCTCGTAGCGGTCGGCCAGGCCGGTCGCGACGTCACCGATCTCGGTGTGGTCCGCCGAGCTCAGCGAGAGCAGGCCGACCTCCTCGAAACCGGACTTCCGGATCCCGTTCTCGACCATGTCACCGATGGTGGTGATCGAGCGCTCGCGCACCGGACGGGTGATCATCCCGGCCTGGCAGAAGCGGCAGCCGCGGGTGCAACCGCGGAAGATCTCCACCGAGAACCGCTCGTGGACGGTCTCGGCCAGCGGCACCAGCGGGTTGCGCGGGTAGGGCCAGGCGTCGAGGTCCATCAGGGTGTGCTTGCGCACCCGCCACGGGATGCCGGGCACGTTGGGTACGACGGCCTCGATCGCCCCGTCGGCGGCGTAGGCCACGTCGTAGAACTTCGGGACGTAGACAGCGCCGGAGACGGCCAGCCGACGCAGCAGCTCGTCGCGGCCGCCGGGGCGACCGTCCTGCTTCCACTCGCGCACGACCTCGGAGATCTTGAGCACGACCTCCTCGCCGTCACCGAGCACGGCGGCGTCGAGGAAGTCGGCGATCGGCTCGGGGTTGAACGCAGCGTGGCCGCCGGCGAGCACGATCGGGTCGTCGTCGCCACGGTCGACCGCGTGCAGCGGGATCTGGGCGAGCGAGAGCGCGTTGAGCATGTTGGTGTAGCCGAGCTCGGTCGAGAAGCTGAGCCCGAAGACGTCGAAGGCCTTCACCGGACGGTGGGCGTCGACGGTGAACTGCGGGATCGGCCCCTGCTCGTCGCCCTCGCGCATGATCTTCTCGAGATCGGGCCACACGGCGTAGGTGCGCTCGGCGGCGATCCAGTCGCGCTCGTTGAGCACCTCGTAGAGGATCTGGACACCCTGGTTGGGCAGGCCGACCTCGTAGGCGTCGGGGTACATCAGCGCCCACCGCACCTCGACGTCGTCCCACTCCTTGACGGTCGAGTTGAGCTCCCCTCCGACGTACTGGATCGGCTTGGACACCAGCGCCAGGCGCGGCTCCAGCCGAGGGAAGACAGAATCAGGAACGAGGTCGCTCTGGGCGACGGTCACGATGGGCACCTCAAAGCTCGGGAACGATCAACCCCAAGCGTACGCCGCCCCGCGACTCCCCGACCAAACCTCGCGCCGCGGGAGCCAGCACGAGCCGGCGGAGCCGAAATAGGCGTTGGGGCCGCCCCTACAGCGACCCCAACGCCTTCAGCTCAGAGCAGGCGGCTCAGAACAGCGTGGTGAGCAGCAGGTTCGGGGAACCGGTGCCCGGGTTGGTGACCACGTCGGGGGTGGCGGCGCCGGTCAGGCCCTCGGCGACGTCGGCCGGGGTGGCCGAGGGGTTCGCCTCGAGGAAGAGCGCGGCCGCACCGGCGACGTGGGGGGTCGCCATCGACGTACCGGAGATGGTGTTGGTCGAGCCGTCGTTCCAGGCCGAGGTGATGTCGACGCCGGGGGCGAAGATGTCGAGGCACTCACCGGTGTTGGAGAAGTCCGCAGCGGCGTCGGTGTCGTCGGTGGCACCGACGGTGATCGCCTCCGGAACGGCCGCCGGGGAGGAACCGCAGGCGTCCGAGCTCTCGTTGCCGGCCGCGACGGCGTAGGTCACGCCGTCGGCGATCGAGGCCTGGACGGCCGCGTCGAGAGCGGTGTCGTTGCCGCCACCGAGCGACATGTTGGCGACGGCCGGGCCGTCGGTGTGGTTCTCGGTGACCCACTCGATGCCGGCGACGACACCCTCGGTGGTGCCGGAGCCGTTGTCGTCGAGGACGCGGACCGGGACGATCGTGGCCTCCTTGGCCAGACCGTAGGTGGTGCCGGCGACGGTGCCCGCGACGTGGGTGCCGTGGCCGTTGCCGTCGGTCGGGTCGGTGTCGCCGTCGACCGCGTCGAAGCCCTCGCCGATGCGGCCGCTGAACTCGGAGTGGTCGGTCGCGACACCGGTGTCGATGATGTAGGCGGTCACACCCGCACCGGTCTGCTCGTAGTGGTAGTTCGAGTCGAGCGGCAGCGCAGCCTGGTCGACCCGGTCCAGGCCCCAGGTCGGGTCAGCCTGGTCACCCTGGGTGGTGTAGCGGTGGTTGGCCTGCACGTAGGCGACGTCCGGGTTGGAGCGGACCTCGGCGAGCGCGTCCTTGTCGAGCGAGGCCGAGAAGCCGTTGAACGCGGTGTTGAAGACCTCCCGTACGTCTCCACCGGCGTCGCGGGCGTCGCTGCGCACCGACTTGGACTCGGACTTGGCTACGTCGCTGCCGCCCTGCTTCTTCATCACGACGATGTACTGACCCTCGATCGCGGTCGAGGCGTCCGCGCCGCGCAGCGGCGCCGGACTGTCGGCGGCACCGGCCGGGACGGCGAAGGCGATCGCCGAGGCTGCTGCTCCGACAGCTACGGCGGAGATGACCGCCGGCGCCTTGATGGCACGGTTCTTCATGGTTCGGTTCACGAACTGACTCCCGTCATCATGCGGCCCTGTGGGGCCACGGTGAACGCCCTGCGCCCTCCCTGCGGCCGCAGCCCGAAGCGTTCGGCCAACCACGTAATCACGTTACGTAGTGCTCGTAACGACCCAACTCTTCGCATTGCAGCAACGTGCAGATACCAATGATGAACACCTGTAAACAGCCCATAAACAAGGCATGAAAATGTCTCTGACAACGGCAGACCGGGCCACCCGCGTTACGCGGGCGACCCGGTCGGGGTGGTGACGGTGGTGAGATCAGGCGATCGAGGTGTCGTCGATCAGGAAGCTGGTCCCGAGGGAGGAGTCCTCGGTGCCGGTGAACGTCAGCGTGACGGTGCTGCCCGCGAAGGACCCGAGCGAGAACGACTTCAACGAGTACGACGAGCTCGCGTTCAGGTTCGAGTACGTCGCCAGCGTCGTCGAGCCGACCTTGACGGTCAGCTTGTCATAGGCCGTCGAGGTGGTCGTCTCGTTGGTGATCACCCGCAGGTAGAACGACAGGGTCTTGCCGGTCGTGGGCAGGGTGACCGACTGCGACAGCGTGTCGGTGTGGGCGGAGCCGTAGCCGTTCAGCCACGCCTTGTAGGAGCCCGACCGGGCCGGGGCGCTGCTCGAGCTGTCGATCACACCCGAGGAGGAGCTCCAGCCGGTCGCGCCCGACTCGAAGCCCGGATTGGTCAGCAGGTTGCCCGTGGTCGGCGGGTCCGTCGGGTCGGTGCCACCGCTCCACAGGGAGTAGAGGAGGCGGTTGGGTGAACCGGTCCCGGGCGAGGTGACCACGCCGGTGGTGGCGTTGGAGTTGATCGCCGAGGCGACGGCGGAGGCCGATGCCGTCGGGTTCGCCTGCAGGTAGAGCGCGGCCACACCGGCGACGTGCGGGGTCGCCATCGACGTACCGGAGATCGTGTTGGTCGCGGTGTTGGAGGTGTACCACGCCGAGGTGATCGAGGAGCCCGGGGCGAACAGGTCGACGCACGAGCCGATGTTGGAGAAACTCGACCGGGCGTCGGTGTTGGTCGTCGAGCCGACGGTCAGGGCCCCGGCCACCCGGGCGGGCGAGCCGTTGCACGCGTTCGCACCGGAGTCGTTGCCCGCGGCCACGGCGTAGGTGACGCCGTCCGCCATCGAGCTGGTGACCGCGGAGTCGAGGGTCGAGGAGACCCCGCCACCGAGCGACATGTTGGCGACCGCGGGACCGGAGGTGTGGTTGGAGGTCACCCAGTTCACACCCGCGATCACACCGGCGGTCGTGCCGGACCCGGAGGCGTCGAGCACGCGGACGGGCACCAGGGTGACGTTCTTGGCGACCCCGTACGTCGACCCGCCGACGGTGCCGGCGACGTGGGTGCCGTGGCCGTTCTCGTCCTCGGTGCTGGACCCGATCGCGGTGTAGCCGGAGGTCACCCGGCCGCCGAAGTCCGCGTGCGTGGAGCGGATCCCGGTGTCGATGATGTACGCCTTCACACCCGAGCCGGTGTAGTCGTAGTGGTAGTTCGAGTTCAGCGGCAGGTTGCGCTGGTCGATCCGGTTGAGCCCCCACGTGGGGTTGGCCTGGTCGCCGCTGGCCTTCACGACCTGGTTGGCCTCGACGTAGTCCACGTCGGGGTTGCTGCGGAGCGCGTCGAGCGCGTCGGCGTCGAGCGTGGCGGAGAAGCCGGTGATCGCCTTGTCGTAGGCGTACTTCACCGAGCCACCCTTCTCCTTGGCGAGCGCCCGGGCGTCGGCGGCGTTGGCCTTGGCGGCCGCACCGTTGCCCTTCATCACGACGATGTAGGAGTTGTCGATGGCCGTCGACTTCTCGGCACCGATCAGCGGTGCCGGACTGTCGGCTGCGCCGGCGGGACCGGACATGGCCAGGATGGTGGTGGCGGCGCCGACGGCGGTGGCCGTCGCTGCTGCCAGTGCGCCGAGACGCTGGATTCTGTGGGGTCGGTTCACGATTACTGCTCCCGTCGTCAAGCAGCCTCGGGATGAGGGCTGCAAGGGGTCACAGATGCCCTGTAGGGCAACCGGGAGGGAACGTAATCGAGTTTAATTTCGATGAAACGCGACATCTTTTCGCACTGCAGCAACCTGCAGGCGATCACGCGAGCGGAGGTCCTGAAGTGGTCCGGACCGGTCCAGACCGGTGCGACGCGAACGGGCCGAGATGCCGAGCAGCAGACCCACCGCCAGCAGCGCCGCGATCATCGAGGAACCACCATAGGAAATCAGAGGTAACGGCACCCCGGTCACCGGCATGATGCCCAGGCACATCCCGATGTTCTGGAAGCTCTGGATCCCGAGCCAGCACACGATCCCGGCGGCCGCCACCCGACCGAAGAGGTCGTCGGTGCGCGCCGCGATCCGCAGGCCGCGCCACAGCACGACACCGATCAGCCCGATCACCAGCAGCGAGCCGACCAGGCCGAGCTCCTCCCCTACGACCGTGAAGATGAAGTCGGTGTGCTGCTCGGGGACGAAGCCCGCCCGGGCCTGCGATCCCTGGAACAGGCCCTGCCCGAAGATGCCGCCGTCGCCGATCGCGATCCGCGCCTGCTGGACGTTGTAACCGGCCCCGCGAGGATCCAGCGACGGATCGGTGAACGCCATGAACCGATTGATCTGATACTGCTTCAGCACCCCGGTCGCGACCACCGTCGTGGCACCCGCCACACCGGTCAACGCCAGCAGCGCCAGCCATCGCCGCGGTGTCCCAGCTGCCGCCAGCACGCAGAAGACCGTCACCCCGAGCACCAGCGTGGTGCCGAGGTCGGGCTGAAGCAGGACCAGGACGATCGGCACCGCCGCGACCAGGATCATCGCGACCACGTCGCCCAGCGACACCCGTGCCCGCCAGCGGCCCTCGCTGCGCTCGGCCAGGACCAGCGCCATCGCGATGACCACGGCCAGCTTGGCCAGCTCCGAGGGCTGGACCTGCACCGGCCCGAGATTCACCCACGACTTCGACCCGTTGACCGTGGAGCCCATCACGAGCACCAGCACCAGCCCGACCACCGCGGCCAGGTAGACCACGGGCGTCAGCAGCCGGACCCACCGGTGGTTGGTCGCGACCACGCCCACCATCATCACCAGCCCGGCGGCCACGTTGATCGCCTGTTTGCGCAGGTAGGCGGTGGTGTCGCCACCAGTGATCGCGTCGCGGTGGATGGTCGCGGACCAGACCAGCAACACCGACAGCGACACCAGGACCAGGACCGCACCGAGAAGGATCAGGTCGATGCGGCGTACGAAGGCCATCACGTCGTTCTTCATGAATCCGTCTCCTCCGCTCAGTCCTTGGGAGCGACGATCGAGCCGTCGGCGCCGAAGGCCGGCAGGTTCCTCGGCGGGTCGATGCCCGTGATCATGGCCTTGTTGGGCCGGACCTCGGCACCGCCCTCCTCGATCCCGTAGAGCGACTCCCACAGCTTGCGTACGGAATCACCGACCGATCCCGAGCCGGTGCCACCTTGGGAGATGGTCATGATCACGACGTACTTCTTGTTGTACGACGCGACCCATCCGGTCGTCTGCTTGCCGGTGACCTCGGCGGTGCCGGTCTTGCCGCGCACCTTCACCTCGTCGAGCGGGAACCCGCCGAACTTCCACGCCAGCGAGCCGGCGCGCGGGGTGCCGAGGAGCGCCTCGTTGACGTAGTCGATGCTCTTGGCCGACATCTTGACCTTGCCGACGACCTTCGGGTCGATCTTCTCGACCACGGTGCCGTCGCCGCTGACGACCGCCTTGCCGATCCGGGGCTCGTAGAGGGTGCCGCCGTTGGCGAGGGACGAGTAGGCCCGGGCCAGCTGGATCGGGGTGACCATGGTGTCGCCCTGGCCGACGGAGAAGTTCACCGCGTCGCCGGTGCGGTAGTAGTTGCCCTCGATGCAGAACTCGTGGGCGAACAGCTGCAGGAACGGGGTCGGCGCGTTGTCCTTCTCGTCCATCCGGCAGTAGTAGCCCTTCATGGCCTCGTAGTACTCGGCCTTCCACTTCCGGTCCGCGATCCGGCCCGACGACTCACCGGGCAGGTCGATGCCGGTGCGCTTGCCGAAGCCGAACGCCTTGGCCGTCTCCACCAGCGGGTCCCTGGCCTTGACGTCGGCCGGGTTGGAGCCGTACTTCTGCCAGTAGTTGACCCCGATCTGGTAGAAGAACGTGTTGCAGGAGACCTCGAGCGCTTTGGCGAAGTCGATGAAACCGTAGGCGCCAGACTCGTAGTTCTTGAACCAGCGGTTGCCGACCTGGAGACCGCTGGAGCAGTTGAGCCGGGTGTCTCGGCTGTATCCGTTGTTGAGCGCACCCACCGTCATGAACGGCTTCCAGGTCGAACCGGGCGCGAACTGACCCTGGGTCGCCCGCGGCAGCAGCGGGTAGCCCGCCTTCTCGGAGTAGAGCCGGTCCAGCTGCTTCTGGGTGATCCCGCCGACCCACTCCTCCGGGTCGTAGGTCGGCTGGCTGGCCATCGCGACCAGCCGTCCGGTCTGTGCCTCCATGACCACGACCGAGCCGGAGTCGGCCTCGAAGTTGCGGCCGGTGATCTTGTCGAAGGTGCCGCGGGCGGTCTCGATCGACTCGGCCAGCAGCTTCTCGGCGCGGCCCTGCACCTTGGCGTCGATGCTGGTCACCAGCGTGTCTCCGGGCTGGGAGGCGACCGAGTCGCCGCGCCCGATCTCACGGCCGAGCGAGTCGACGGTGACGGTGTCGTAGCCGGGCATCCCGCGCAGCCACTGGTCGTACTGCTTCTCGACGCCGGAGCGACCGACCATCGAGGTGATGTTGAGCGACTCGTCGCCGCGCTCCTTGGCGTTGTCGTTCTCGTCCTCGGTGATCGGGGAGAGATAGCCCAGGACGCCGGCGGCGTTGATCCCGAAGGGGCTGGGATAGGAGCGGAGCGTCTGCTTCTCCGCGACCACGCCGGGGAAGTCTTCCGGCTGCTCGAGGATGCGCAGCGCGGTCGACTCGGAGACGTCGGTGGCGATCGGGACCGGCTGGTAGCGGGTGCCGGACCAGCTGGCGATCGCCTCGCTCTGCTTCTTGGGGGACACGTCGACGGCCTTGGCGACGCGAGCCATCAGCGTCTTCCTGTCGTCGTCGTCGAGGCCGTCGAGCACGCCCTGATCGAGGCTGACCACCCAGGCGGAGCGGTTGGTCACGATCGGCCGACCCTGGGCGTCGACGATGATGCCACGCACCGGCTGGCGCACGATCTCGCGCTTGGACTGCGAGGCCGCCGCTGCCTGATAGGCGTCGCCGTGGCGTACCTGGAGGTAGAAGAGTCTGACCCCGAGCGTGGCCAGCAGCGAGAAGACGAGCGCCTGGATCACGATCAGCCGCAGCCGGCTGACCTGGGCGGTGGAGAGTCGACTCGGTGCCATCTCAGACGTCCCCCTTGCCGATCAGCCACAGCAGCGCCGGGATGAGCAACGGCGCCAGCAGCAGGTCGTAGCCCACGCTGATCGCCACGGTCGGCAGCAGCGTCAGCGGCGCCTCACCGAGGATCAGCCCACTGACCGCGAAGATGCTGACCCCGATGAACGCGCAGGTGGCCACCGTCGCCATCACGGTCATCGCGTTGGGACGGCCCTGGCCACCGTGGCTGCTGCCCTCGCCGATGCTGCCTTCGCGGACGCGCCCGGCGACGTAGCCGACGATCAGCAGCGCGAGGGCCCACCGGCCCGCGGTGTGGTCGGCGGGCGGCGCCAGATCGAGGAGTACCCCGGCGGCGAACCCGGTCACCAGACCGGCCTGCCCACCGCGGGAGAGCGCGACCGCGAGGACGACCAGGAGCGCCAGGTCGGGGGTGATCCCGCGAATGGCGAAGGCCGGCGCCACGCTCAGCTGGAGGACGACGGCGATGACGACCAGCATGCCGACCAGGACGTTGCGCAGCACCGGTGCGGCGCTCGAGGCACGGCCTTCCATCTCGCTCATCGCAGCTCTCCTTCCGGTGTGATCACGGCGCGGTCGCTCATGGTGCCGTTGGGCACCACCACACCGACGACGTCGAGCGAGCCGAAGTCGACGTACGGCTTGATCCGGGCCGTCTGCGAGGAGTCGCGCACGCTCTCGGCGGTGTCGGTCACCTCGCCGATCGGCAGCCCGGAGACGTACGGAGCGGCTCGGCCGTCACCCCAGGTGATGACCGTGTCGCCCTTGAGCGGGACGGTGGAACGGTCGACGAGGTCGAGGGTCAGCAGACCCGATCCGGCGCCGCCGGCGACCACGCCGGAGCCACGGACCATGCCGACCTGGCCCGACTTCTTGCCGCTGCGGTCGGCGCCGCCGACGCGGCCGCCGACGACCGAGGCGGCGTCGACGATCAGCAGGACCGTCGCCGAGGTCTTGGTGACCCGCAGCACCCGGCCGACCAGGCCGTCGCCGGTCACGACCGACATGTCGGACCTGATCCCGGCGGCGCTGCCGGCGTCGATGGTGACGGTGCGGCGGAAGGTCTGGGCGGGGCCGTAGGCGGTCACGCGCGCCGGCACCATGGAGTAGCCGAGGTCCTCGGCGGCGCGAGTGATCGACTCGTACTCGGCGAGCTTGGCCCGGCCGTAGTCGGTGACCTCGACCTGGCGGCGCAGCGTGGAATTCTCGGCCTCGAGCTTCGCGACCCGGTCGCGCAGGTCGTCGCGGGTGTCGAACCACTCCGGGATGCCGGTGAACGGACGGGCGACCAGGGCAGCGCCGGTCTCGAGCGGGGAGATCACCTCGCCGACCGCGGCCCGGGCCGGCTCCAGGGCGGGGGTCTGGTCGAGCGTGGCCAGCGTCGCGCAGCACAGGATGAGCGCGATCAGCCAGGAGCGCTTCGGCCCCCCGCCGCCGGGCTTGGTCTCGAGGCTGCCGCGGCGGTTGAGCCTCTCCCGCGGCGTACGGCCCATGGGTTTGGGGCCTTTGCGTTGTTCCAGCCCTTTGCGCAGACGTTCGCTGGGTCGGGGGCTCAGCAACGACACGTCACCATCTCCTGTTCTCGTTCACCAGGACGGGGCGGAGCACGTCGTAGTCCTCGACGCAGCGGCCGGCGCCCATCGCGACCGAGGTCAGCGGCAGCTCCGCGACGTGGACGGGCATGCCGGTCTCGTGGCGCAGGCGCTCGTCGAGCCCGCGCAGGAGGGCACCGCCGCCGGTCAGCACGATGCCGCGGTCCATGATGTCGCCGGCGAGCTCGGGTGGCGTCTGGTCGAGGGTGGAGCGGACCGCGTCGAAGATGTCGTGCAGCGGCTCCTCGATCGCCTTGCGCACCTCGGCGCTCGAGACGGTCACGGTGCGCGGTAGGCCGCTGACCAGGTCGCGTCCCCTGATCTCGGCCTCGGGCTCGTTGGGCAGCGGCCAGACCGACCCGAGGGTCATCTTGACCTCCTCGGCGGTGCGCTCGCCCAGGAGCAGCGCGTGCTCCTTCTTCAGCCAGGTCATGATCGAGTTGTCGAGCTGGTGGCCGGCGGTCCTGATCGACTGGCTCGTCACGATGCCACCGAGGCTGATCACCGCGACCTCGGTGGTGCCGCCGCCGATGTCGACGACCATGTTGCCGGTCGGCAGGTGCACCGGGAGCCCGGCGCCGATCGCGGCCGCCATCGGCTCCTCGATGATGTTCACCATCCGGGCGCCGGACTGGTAGCCGGCCTCCTTCACTGCGCGGATCTCGACCGCGGTGATCCCGGACGGGACGCAGATGACCATCCGCGGCTTGGCGAAGTAGCGGCGACGGTGGACCTGGTGGATGAAGTAGCGAAGCATCTGCTCGGTCGCCTCGAAGTCGGCGATCACGCCGTCCTTCAGCGGCCGCAGGGCGACGATGTCGTCAGGCGTACGTCCCAGCATCTTCTTGGCCTCATGGCCGACGGCGACCATCTCGCCGGTGTTCTTGTTGAGCGCGACCACACTCGGCTCGTCGACAAGGACACCCTTGCCGCGAACGTAGACGAGTGTGTTTGCGGTGCCGAGGTCCACCGCCATGTCACGTCCAATGATGCTCGCCATACGTCCTCGCGTTCCCGGGGCGCCGCGTCGGGGATCTGTGCTGCAGGATACGGGCCTCCCGACGAGGCTACGAAGGTCCGAGCCTCAATCCGGAGAGGCTCGCCGAAACCGCAACGATACGGGGTACGTCCGCGGCGCCGAAGCCGGGGATACCTGGTTTCGGACACCGTCGAAAGACCGCAAAAACGACCGATCGCGCCGGTGGATCACCGGCGCGATCGGTCAGCGGATCCGCGCTTCGCGCGGTCACTTGCTCGAGCGTCTCAGGCGCCGAACCAGAGCTTGATCTCGCGATCGGCCGACTCGGGCGAGTCGGAGCCGTGCACGAGGTTCTCGCGGTTGGAGAGGGACAGGTCGCCGCGGATGGTGCCCGGGGCGGCCTTGCGGCCGTCGGTGGCACCGTTGAGCGCACGGACGACCTCGATCGCCTCGTCGCCCTCGAGGACCGCGGCGACGAGCGGGCCGGAGGTGACAAAGTCACGCAGCGGCGGGTACCACGGCTGCTCGACGTGCTCGGCGTAGTGCTCGTCGGCCGTGCCCGCGTCGATGGTGCGGTGCTCCAGCTTCACGATCGAGAGGCCCTTGGCCTCGTAGCGGGACAGGATCTCCCCCACCAGGCCCCGGCGGACGGCGTCGGGCTTCAGGATCACGAACGTGCGCTGCGTCATGGGGCTGAGCGTATCGGGGCGAGCCGGCCCGGGCACGTTCGGGCCGGTCACGGCCGTGCCTCGTCAGCCTTGTTGAAACCATGTCGGTGGGATGCGGCAGGATGGCGCTCCGTGACGACAACCCCATCAGCTCCGACGCTCGCAGACTCGATGGCCGCCATCCCGGCCCGCATCGCCGAAGATCTCGGGGTGCGCCCGGCGCAGGTGACCGCCGCGGTCGCCCTGCTCGACGAGGGCTCGACGGTGCCGTTCATCGCGCGCTACCGCAAGGAGGTGACCGGCGGCCTCGACGACGCCCAGCTGCGTACGTTGGAGGAGCGTCTCGGCTACCTGCGCGACCTGGAGGAGCGGCGTGCGGCCGTGCTCGCCGAGATCGCGAAGCAGGACAAGCTCACCCCCGAGCTGCAGGCCTCGATCCTCGCCGCCGACACCAAGGCGCGGCTGGAGGACATCTACCTGCCGTTCAAGCCGAAGCGGCGCACGAAGGCGATGATCGCCCGCGAGAACGGGCTCGAGCCGCTGGCCGACGGGCTGATGGCCGACCCGTCCCAGGACCCGGTCGTTCTCGCCGAGGGTTTCCTCGGGGAGAACGTGGCCGACACGAAGGCCGCGCTCGACGGCGCCCGCGCGATCCTGGTCGAGCGGTTCGGCGAGGACGCCGACCTGATCGGCACGCTGCGCGAGCGGATGTGGAAGCAGGGCCGCCTGGTGACCCGCGTCCGCGAGGGCCGCGAGAACGACCCGGCGGCGGCGAAGTTCTCCGACTACTTCGAGTTCTCCGAGGCGTACGCGTCGCTGCCGTCGCACCGCACCCTGGCCGTCCTGCGCGCGGAGAAGGAGGAGGTGCTCGACGTCACCCTCTC
Organism: Nocardioides sp. NPDC059952; assembly: GCF_042730435.1. Lineage (NCBI taxonomy): Bacteria > Bacillati > Actinomycetota > Actinomycetes > Propionibacteriales > Nocardioidaceae > Nocardioides > Nocardioides sp. NPDC059952. The sequence continues at coordinate 22,022 of NZ_JBHWLY010000020.1, forward strand.
CCCTTACGCCGAGGAGCCGGAGGCTGGGGTCGTCACCGACTACGAGCGCTCGATCGCCGCTCGTTTCGCGATCGCTGACTCCGGCCGTCCGGCAGACAAGTGGCTGGCCGAGACGGTGCGGTGGGCGTGGCGTACGCGGATCCTCTTCCGCCTCGAGCTCGACATGCGCACCCGGATCCGCACCGCTGCCGAGGAGGCCGCGATCGCGGTCTTCGCCGACAACCTGCGCGACCTGCTGCTGGCCGCGCCGGCCGGCACGCGGGCGACGATGGGCCTGGACCCCGGCATCCGGACGGGCGTGAAGGTGGCCGTCGTGGACGCCACCGGGAAGGTCGTCGACACCTCGACGGTCTACCCGCACGAGCCGCGGCGTGACTGGGACGGATCGCTGGCGACCCTGGCGAAGCTGGCGAAGAAGCACTCCGTCGACCTGATCGCGATCGGCAACGGCACCGCCTCGCGCGAGACCGACAAGCTCGCCGCCGACCTGCTGAAGCTGCTGCCGGACCTGAAGATGACCAAGGTGATGGTCTCCGAGGCGGGCGCCTCGGTCTACTCCGCTTCGGCGTATGCCTCCTCCGAGCTTCCGGAGCTCGACGTCTCGCTGCGTGGAGCGGTGTCGATCGCGCGCCGTCTTCAGGACCCGCTGGCCGAGCTGGTCAAGATCGAGCCGAAGTCGATCGGCGTCGGGCAGTACCAGCACGACCTGCCCGAATACGGTCTGTCCAAGTCCTTGGACGCGGTCGTCGAGGACTGCGTGAACGGCGTCGGCGTCGACCTCAACACCGCCTCGGCTCCCCTGCTGCGCCGGGTCTCGGGGATCACCGAGTCGCTCGCCTCGGCGATCGTCGCGCACCGGGACGCCAACGGCCCGTTCCGGACCCGCCGCGAGCTCACCAAGGTGGCGCGGCTCGGCCCGAAGGCGTTCGAGCAGGCGGCCGGGTTCCTCCGGATCCGTGGCGGCGACGACCCGCTCGACATGTCCGGCGTCCACCCCGAGGCCTATCCGGTGGTCAACCGCATCCTGGACAAGGCGTCCGCGGACATCGGTTCGCTGATCGGCAACGCCTCGACGCTGAAGTCGCTGAAACCGTCGGAGTTCGTCGACGAGAAGTTCGGTCTGCCGACGGTCACCGACATCCTCTCCGAGCTCGAGAAGCCCGGCCGCGACCCGCGTCCGGAGTTCCGAACCGCGACCTTCTCCGAGTCAGTGCACGTGATCGCCGACCTACGTCCCGGCATGGTCCTGGAGGGCACCGTCACCAACGTGGCCGCCTTCGGCGCCTTCGTCGACATCGGGGTCCACCAGGACGGCCTGGTCCACATCTCCGCGATGTCGGACAAGTTCGTCGAGGACCCGCGCGACGTGGTCCGCTCCGGCGACGTGGTGCGCGTCAAGGTCCTGGAGGTCGACGAGGCCCGCAAGCGGATCTCGCTCACGCTCCGGCTCAACGACGACTCGCCTTCCGCCGCGCCCGCCAAGGGCGAGTCCGGTGGCCGCCCTGGGCGCCCCGGTGGTCAGCGTGGCAGCCAGGGCAAGGGCGGGCCCAAGGGCGGCTCGAAGGGTGGCGGCCGCGGCGGACAGAGCAACCGCCCGGCGCCCGCCAACGGCGCCATGGCCGACGCGCTGCGGCGCGCCGGGCTCAGCTGAGCCAGACGGTTCCTTCGTCAAGGTATGCAGGTCAAGGCTCACATCCCTAGCGGACCTCCGCGCGGGATGTGAGCCTTCGGCTACATACCTTGACGAAGGTTCAGCCCCGCGGCGCGGCGTACGACATCCTCCGGCGCCGGCCCGGTCGCGTCCTCGGCGGTGATCGGGGCGCCGGCGACGCGGTGGATCGGGATCACCCCGGCCCAGGTGCCGGAGTCGATGTCGGCGGGGTCGTCGACCGGCCCCTCGGCGCGCGCCTTCATCGACGCCTCGGCGAGCGGGAGGGCGAGTACGGCGGTCGCGGCGAGCTCCTTGCGGGTCGCCGGACGCAGGGTCTCCCAGCGGCCGGGGATCATCTGGTCGACGACCAGCGTGAGGGCGCGTTCGCGCTCGTCCGGGTCCTCGACCAGGCGGGCGCGGCCGATGACCACCGCCGAGCGGTAGTTCATCGAGTGGTGGAACCCGCTCCGCGCCGCGACCAGGCCGTCGAGCTCGGTGATCGTGACGCACACGTCGCGCTCCAACGCCCGCGCGAGCCACCCGGCAGCCACCGAGCCGTGCAGGTAGAGCGACCCGCCCGCGTCCGGGCCGTCGAGATCGAAGCCGTACGCGGTGGGCAGGACGACCGGGTGGGCGTCCTCGCCCGACCCGACGGTGACGCCCAGGTGGGCGATGAGCGCCTCGCCGAGGAAGGTGTGGAGGCGCTCGCGGTCGGGGACGGCGCGGTTCTTCCCGCGGCTGACCCGGGTGCGTGAGGTGGGTGACAACATCGTGCTCATGGCACCATCTTGATAGCGAAGTGGCCTGCATGCACGAGCCAATTCCCGCCCACTCCGACAGGCCATTCGAACAATGCTCCCCGTGACCCTCGACCGTACCTCCGCCGAGCCGCTACCCGCCCAGCTCGCCGGGCAGGTCCGCACCCTGGTGCTGGCCGGCACGCTCGGGACCGGCGACCGGCTGCCCTCGAGCCGCGCGCTCGCCGCCGATCTGGGCGTCTCGCGCGCGGTGACCGAGCAGGCCTACGACCAGCTCACCGCCGAGGGATGGCTCGAGGCGCGCCGCGGGTCCGGGACGTACGTCACCACGACCCACCCGACCGGCGTGACGTCTCGGCCGACGCAACCGACACCTCGGCCGACGCAACCGACACCTCGGCCGACGCGCCTGACTCCTCGGCTGGACACGGGCACACCGTTCTTCGACCCGCGGCTGGAGCCGGGGTGGCGGCGGGCGTGGCGGGAGGTCTCGGTGGCCGCTCCCCCGCGTGGCTATGACGACCCCCGGGGACTGCTCGAGCTGCGCGAGGCGCTGGCGGCGAGGCTCGGACGCACCCGCGGCCTCGACCTCCATCCGGACGAGATCATCGTGACCGCGGGCACCACCGACGGGCTCCGCGCGCTCCTCCCCGAGCTGCGCCGAGGGCCGGTGGCGGTGGAGGACCCGGGATACCGGGCGGCGGCCGAGACGGTGCTCACCTACGGACGTGAGGTCATCGACCTGCCGGCCGTGGAGAGGGTCACCGACCTGGGGCCTGCCGTCGCGGCGTACGTCACTCCGGCGCATCAGCACCCGCTCGGGCGCGTCATGCCGGCGGCCGACCGGCTGGCACTCCTCGAGGCGGCCAGGCGGGCGGACGCCGTCGTGATCGAGGACGACTACGACTCGGAGTTCCGCTACGACGTCGCGCCGGTGCCCGCGATGGCCAGGCTGGACCGCGGCCGGGTGGTCTATCTCGGCACTGCGGCGAAGTCGGTGGTTCCGACGCTGCGCCTGGGCTGGCTGGTCGCACCGCCCGACCTGCACGAGCTGATCCTGCGCCGCCGCACGATCACCCACGCCGGCGCCGCCTGGCCCTCGCAGCGCGCGCTCCTGACGCTGCTTCGCGACGGCTGGCTCGACAGGGCCGTACGCTCCGCCCGCCGCGTCTACGCCGAGCGTGCCCCGAAGGTGGCCGAGGCGATGAGCCTGTACGCCACGCTCGCCGGCCCGCTCGCCGGGATGTACTCCACCTGGCTGCTGCCCGAGGCGGACGCGCGCCGAGCCCGCGACGCCGCCCGAGCCGCCGGCTTCGAGATCAACCTGCTCTCCACCTACGCCCGCACCAGCGGCCTGACCGGGCTGGTGATCGGGTTCGGCGGCGTCACCGACACCGAGCTGGATCAAGCGCTCGCCGCGGTCACCGGCGCCCTCGCCCCTTAGCCGGAGCGTCCTGGCGCGTCGTCCTCGATGAGGTCGAAGAGGTTCTCGAGGCTGTCCGGGTCGTCCTCGCCTCCGCCGACGGCCCACCCGGAGCTGGTCCGCCGCAGCTGGGCGCCGACGAGCCGGCACGACTCCCCTGCCTTGTGCGCGTAGTGGGCCGTGCGCGTCCGCGGCCGCCGCAGCACCAGCGCGTTGCCGCACGCCGGGCACAGTGCCCAGTCGGTGGCCGCTTCGTCGTCCGTCGCCATCTGCAGCTCGTCGTGCTCCTCCACGGCAGCCAACCCTACCTGGGCTCGGCCTCAGTCCCGGCCTCTTCCTCGGCCTCTTCCTCGGTGGTGATCCGGTCGAACGCCTCGAAAGCCGCGGCACGCTCGCTCTCGATCTTGCGACCGAGGATGTCGGCCATGCCCCACAGGACCGCGAAGATCGCGCCGACGACGAACATGATCGGGATCAGGAAGCCCATCCCGATAGCCACGACCTGCAGCGCCCAGCCGACCCAGTAGGCCCACGGGCGGCGCAGCATGCCGGCCACCACGATGCAGGCCACGAAGAACCCGAGGCCCAGCGGCAGCGCCAGCCCGGCGGAGACCCCGCCGATCGAGATCATCACGGGTGCGGCCAGCGCTACCGCGAGTCCCTCCATCGAGATGATCGCGGCGCACATCCCGCGCCGCGGCGACTTCTCCCGCTCACTCGCCATCTGCGTCCGCCTCCAGATAGGCGTCCAGCTCGGGGTCGGCGGTCGGTACGACCCGGGCGGTCGCAGCCGACCGGGCGGCCGGGCCGCGGGAGCCCAGCAGCGTACGCGCCTCTCCGGCGGTCACCACGGAGCCCGTCACCAGCACCGCACCCTCGGAGATCGAGCCGCCGCCGGAGGACTCCGAGAGGCCGATCGCGGCGTCGATGGCGTCGGCGAGACGCGGGACCACCGAGACCCGTTCCTCGCCGTAGAGGTCGACGGCGATCTTGGCGAGCTCGATGGCCGGAAGGGCTCGCTCGGTGGAGTTCTGGGTGACGACGAGATGCTCGAGCACGGGCTCGAAGACCGCGAGCAGACCCTCGACGTCCTTGTCGCCCATCACCCCGATGACCCCGACGACACCGGAGAACGAGAACGAGTCCTCGAGAGCGGCGACCGTCGCCTCCGCACCGGCAGGGTTGTGGGCCGCATCGAGCAGGACCGTCGGAGACGACCGCATGATCTCCAGCCGCGCCGGCGAGTCGACCTTCGCGAACGCGTCGCGCACGACCTCGTCGGCCAGGACGGTCTCGCCGAGGAATGCCTCGACCGCGGCCAGCGCCGCCGCCGCGTTCTGCGCCTGGTGGGCACCGTAGAGCGGCAGGAAGAGATCCTCGTACGTCCCCCGCATCCCGCGCAGCGTGAGGATCTGTCCGCCCACCGCCGGGGTGCGGGACTCGACCGCGAAGTCGGTGCCCTCCCACAGCAGCCGGGCGCCGACCTCGGCGGCGTGCTGGTCCAGCACGGCGGCGACGTCGACGGACTGCTCGGCGATGACAGCGATCGCACCGGGCTTGATGATCCCGGCCTTCTCGCGGGCGATGGCGACCGGGTTGTCACCGAGGTATTTCGCGTGGTCGACCGCGATCGGGGTCACCACGGCAACATCGGCGTCCGCGACGTTGGTCGCGTCCCAGCCGCCACCCAGGCCCACCTCGACGACGGCCACGTCGACCGGCGCCTCGGCGAACTTGGCGTACGCCATCCCGACGATCGTCTCGAAGAACGACAGCGGGTGCGGCTGGTCGTCGTCGACCATGCTGAGGTAGTGGGCGACGTCGTTGAACGCGGCCACGAACTCGTCGTCGTCCAACGGCGCACCGTCGACCGAGATCCGCTCGTTGATCCGCTCGACGTGCGGCGAGGTGAACCTCCCGACCCGCAGATCCAAGGACCGCAGCAGCGTGTCGATCATCCGGGAGGTGGAGGTCTTGCCGTTGGTGCCGGTCAGCTGGATGATCCGGAACGCGTCCTGCGGATCACCGAGAATCTCGAGCAGGGCGCGGATCCGATCCAGGGAGGGCTCGAGACGGGTCTCGGGCCAGCGCGACTGCAGCGCTTCCCAGACCTCCTCGATCGTGGCCGCCAGGCGCGGCGCGGGAGTCTCACTCATCAGCCCGAGTCTAAGGCGTGGTCCCTTCCCAGCGAATCGCCGGACCGGCTACCCTCCCCCTCATCTCGGACTGACACCCCATCCCCCACCAAGGTCCACCATTCATGCGTACGCTCCGGGCTGCTCTCGCGGTCTCGCTCCTGGCCGTCGCCTACGTCCTGGCTGCCCTCGCGCTCGTCGGCCGGCAGGTGGCCCCGCGACGCCGTCCGCGGGCCCCCAAGGATCCCGGCGGCCTCGTCCTCACCGAGCAGGATCAGCCGGGACTGTGGGCGGAGGTGCGCCAGCTGGCCGCCGCCGTGGGGACCCGTGCGCCCGACGAGATCCGGCTGGTGCCGGACGCCAACGCGGCGGTCAGTGAGGAGACCAGCCTCCTCGGCCTCCGGACCGGCACCCGACGGATGTTCCTCGGCGTACCTCTCCTCCAGGGCCTCTCCCGCAACCAGCTCCACGCGGTGCTCGCCCACGAGCTCGGTCACCACAGCACCACTCAGACCCGGCTCGGCGCCCTCATCCACCGCAGCCGCCTGGCGATCGCCGAGATTGCCGCCGGCCTCTCCAACCCGCTGACGAAGCGACCGTTCCGGACGTACGCCCGGTTCTTCTTCTCCCTCACCGGCCCCATCGCGCACGCCCATGAGATCGACGCCGACAGGCTCAGTGCGGAGGTCGCCGGCCCGCGGACCGCCGCGATCGCGCTGCGCACCCTCCCCGCGCTCGACGCCGCCTGGCGCATCTACCTGGAGCAGTACGTCGAGGCCGGCACCCACTACGGCCTGCGGCCCACCCGCTTCTTCGACAACTTCACGAACCTGATGAGCGACCCCGAGCGGCTCGAGGAGCTCGCCAGGATCAGCGCGGCGCCGCCGGAGGCGAAGACGTCGGCCTACGACTCGCACCCGCCGCTGTCCGAGCGGATCGAGCGGCTGGAGGCGATGGCCCCCGTGGATGAGGCGGACAAGTCCGGCAACGCCGCCAGCATCCTGCGCTACCCGTCTCAGAACTTCCTCGCCCTCGAGGACAAGACGTTCGCCGGCTCCGGTCTGACCCCGGCTCCGATGGCCGAGATCGTCACCGTCGCCGGCGCCCGCGCCGCGGCGGTCAACGCCGAGGCCCTCCTGAACGCGATGCAGGAGAACCAGGTCCTGCCGGCCACGGTCCGCGGCGCCCTCGACCTGATCGCCGCTGGCAACCTCGACGCGCTCCTGGACCTCGTCGAGGTCGAGACCACTCCCGAGCAGGCCGGCGAGGCGAAACGGAAGGTCATCGCCCGGCTTCTCGGCGCTGCCATCGCCCATGAGCTGGTCGGCGAGGACAAGGCCCGCTACGAGCTCAGCTGGGCCGGCCCGTGGCGACTGGTCGACATCGCCGGCCAGGAGGTCGACCCCGAGGACCTCGCCTACGAGGCGCTGGGCTCCCCCGGCTACGCCGCCGCCCTGCGCGCGTGGGTGCATCAGCTCGACGCCACGGTCGCTCCGGAGGCCGACCCCGAGCCACCGTCGCCGACGCAGCCCGACGGCTACATCGGCGCTCTCGCGCCGATCTCCGGCGACGGCTTCCGTACGCTGCTGGTCACCGACGCCGGCCTCATGCTGCTCAAGCCCTCCGGCTCTGACCGCCTCGCCACCGGCCTGGCTTCGGTGACCGCCGGCTCCCCCGGCCGCAAGCTGATCCAGCGCGCCCTGGACAGGTCACCGGCCGAGCTGGCCGCCACCGCCAACGCCGCCTACGTCCCCTGGGACCAGATCCGCGCCCTCCACCTCAAGCAGAGCAGCAGCGGCCGCCGCTCCGCCGACATCACCACCGCCGCCGGGCAGGGCTGGTCCCTGCGCTGGACCGACGCCGCCGAGGCCGAAGGCCACATCTGGCCCGCCGTCGACCACTACCTCGGCCGCCGCTTCACCGTCGACTGACCCCGAGTCGGTGGGTCAGGGGACGAGCGTGTGGTTGGCCATGTCGACGACGGGGCGGTAGCCGATCTTGGCGTAGACGTGGTTGGAGACGGGGTTGTCGGCGTCGGTGAACAGACACAGCCGAGTGCCATCGGCACCGAGAAGGCGGGAGGCCTCGGCGGTGACCGCGGTGCCGTAGCCGTGACCCCGCTGCTCCTTCGGCGTGTAGACCGGCGCGATCCGGACGACGCCGTGGGCCGGCAGGGTCGCGCCACACAGGGACACGACCTCACCGTCGACCTCCCACAGCAGCAGGAACTCCTCGATCCGGCGCCGTACCTCGTCCTCGCCGACGGCAGCGTGCTCGTGGGCGTAGGCCTTGTTCGAGGACTGCTCCCGGGCCGCGTGCCCGAAGTCGGCCAGCCACTCCCGGCACAGCTCGAGGTCGTCGTACGTCGCCGGGCGGGCGTGCCCGGGCACGCCGGACGGGATCACCAGCGCGCCGAGCTCGTGCAGGCGCGACGCCATCGCGACGCTCACCCGCCCGCCCGCGAGCCCCGCGGTCTCCTCGGCCACCGTCCGGGCCGCCGGGAGTGCGCCGTTGGCCCCACCCGCGTACTCGCCCCTCGCGTGCAGCGCCCGCGCCAGCTCGAGCGCCGCCGGCTCGGGCATCGGGCAGACGTAGAGGGGGTAGGGCTCGAAGTCGGCCGTCCGCATCGCCGCCCCCACGACGCGGTCACCGTCGCGGGCGACCGCGAACCAGCGATACGGCCCCTTCTGCTCCACCCGGGTCGCCTTCTCCGCGTTGGTGGCGACCACGTTGGCGGTCACCGGCTCCGCGGCGAGATAGTCCTTCGCGACGGCGAGGAACTCGGCTGGGTCGGTGAAGAAGTCGATGGTGCCCATGACCGAAGCATGGCGAGTGCGCAACGCCGGTCTCAACCGGTTTCGCGCCAACCACCGCGCGCCCATAGGATTTGGTCCCATGACTGAGACCACGCCCACGCAGACCGCACCGGAGACGACTACGCCCGCTGAGCAGCGCGTAGTCGCCGTACCGGACAAGCCGGTCCTCGAGGGCCTGGAGGCCAAGTGGGCCGAGCATTGGAAGAACGAGAAGACCTACGCCTTCGACCGCACCCAGCCGCGCGAGAACGTCTACTCGATCGACACCCCGCCGCCGACCGTCTCCGGCAGCCTGCACGTCGGCCACGTCTTCTCCTACACCCACCCCGACCTGGTCGCCCGCTTCCAGCGGATGAACGGCAAGTCGGTCTTCTACCCGATCGGCTGGGACGACAACGGTCTCCCCACGGAGCGAAGGGTCCAGAACTACTTCGGCGTCCGTTGCGACCCGAGCCTGCCGTACGACCCCGACTTCACCCCGCCGGAGAAGCCGGACCCGAAGCGCCAGATCTCGATCAGCCGGCCCAACTTCGTCGAGCTGTGCAACCAGCTGGTCGTCGAGGACGAGAAGGTCTTCGAGGACCTGTGGCGCACGCTGGGTCTTTCCTTCGACTGGGACCAGCAGTACACGACGATCGGCAAGGTCTCCCAGACCGCCTCGCAGAGGGCGTTCCTGCGCAACCTGGCCCGCGGCGAGGCCTACCTGCAGGAGGCGCCGACCCTGTGGGACGTCACCTTCCAGACCGCCGTCGCCCAGGCCGAGCTCGAGGCCAAGGACTACCCCGGCTTCTTCCACCGGGTCGCGTTCCACGCTCCTGACGGCACGAAGATCCACATCGAGACCACCCGTCCCGAGCTGATCCCGAGCGTCGTCGCGCTGATCGCGCACCCCGACGACGACCGTTACAAGCACCTCTTCGGGAGCACCGTCTCCAGCCCGATCTTCGGGGTCGAGATCCCGGTCCTGGCCCACGAGGCCGCGGAGATGGACAAGGGCGCCGGCATCGCGATGTCCTGCACCTGGGGCGACCTCACCGACGTCCAGTGGTGGCGTGAGCTCAACCTCCCCGCCCGTGCCCTGATCGGCCGCGACGGCCGTTTCTCCCGCGAGACCCCGGAGTGGATCACCACCGAGGCCGGGATCGCTGCGTACGAGGACCTGAAGGGCAAGACCGTCCACTCGGCCCGCGAGGCCGTCGTCGAGATGATCCGCGAGTCCGGCGACCTCGACGGCGAGCCGAAGAAGACCCAGCGGATGGCCAACTTCTACGAGCGCGGCGACAAGCCGCTCGAGATCGTCGCCAGCCGCCAGTGGTACATCACCAACGGTGGCCGCAACCCCGAGCTGCGCGAGAAGCTGCTGGCCCGTGGCGGCGAGCTGACCTGGCTGCCCGAGCACATGCGTCACCGCTACGACAACTGGGTCGGCGGCCTCAACGGCGACTGGCTGATCTCCCGCCAGCGCTTCTTCGGCATCCCCTTCCCGGTCTGGTACGCACTCGACGCCGAGGGCAACCCCGACTACGACAAGCCGCTGCTGCCGAGCGAGGACCAGCTGCCGATCGACCCGTCCACGGATGCCCCGGCCGGCTACGAGGAGGCGCAGCGCGGCAAGCCCGGCGGCTTCCAGGGCGACCCGGACGTCATGGACACCTGGGCGACCTCGTCGCTGACCCCGCAGATCGCCGGCGGCTGGGAGTCCGACCCCGACCTGTTCAGCCGGGTCTACCCGATGGACCTGTGCACCCAGAGCCACGAGATCATCCGCACCTGGCTCTTCGGCCGCATCGTCCGCGCCCACCTCGAGGACGGCACCGTCCCGTGGAGCCACGCGATGATCGCCGGCTGGATCCTCGACCCCGACCGCAAGAAGATGTCGAAGTCGAAGGGCAACGTCGTCGTCCCGACCGACATCCTCGACAAGTTCGGTGCCGACGCGGTCCGTTGGCGTGCCGCACTGACCCGCCCGGGCATGGACTCGCCGTTCGACGAGACCCAGATGAAGGTCGGTCGCCGGCTGGCGATGAAGATCCTCAACGCCTCCAAGTTCGTCCTCGGCAACGTCGGCGCGACCACCCTCAACCCGGTCGCGATCACCCAGCCGGTCGACTGCTCCCTGATGGCCCGCCTCAAGGAGACGATCACCAAGGCGACCGACGCGTTCACCGCCTACGACTACTCCACGGCGCTGGAGACCTCGGAGAAGTTCTTCTGGGAGTTCTGCGACGACTACCTCGAGCTGGTCAAGGAGCGTGCCTACGACGAGGACGGCGGTCTCGCCACCGAGTCCGCGCGCGCGACGCTGGCCACGGCTCTCCACGTCCAGCTGCGCCTGCTGGCGCCGTTCCTCCCGTACGTCACCGAGGAGGTCTGGTCGTGGTGGCAGCCCGGTTCCATCCACACTTCCTCGTGGCCGCGTGAGCTCGAGCTCGGCACCGCTGCCGCCGCCGACCCGGCGGCGCTCGACGCCGTCGCGGCGACCCTGACCGGGATCCGCGGCGCTAAGTCGACCGCGAAGGTGAAGATGCGTCACCCGCTGGCCAAGGCCGAGGTCACCGGCCCGGCCAAGCTGGTCAAGGACGCCGAGGCCGCCGGGCCGGACCTCAAGCGGGTCGGCAACATCGTCGGCGACCTCTTCTTCACCGTCGACGAGAACGCCACCGAGCTCTCCGTCACCGCCGAGCTGGCAGAGGTCCCCGAGGAGGCCTGAGCCTCAGGCCGACAGAGCCCGAACGACGGAGCAGGCCCCGGACCGCGATGCGGTCCGGGGCCTGCTTCGTCCCTCACTGCAGCCGAGCGCCCGGGGGGACTCGCTCGGCCGGTCACTCTGGCGTGGTGCAGTCGCCATCGGAGTGATCCCTACTGCACCGACTTCTCGGCACAAGTCTGGTCGTCCTTGCTGCCTTCCTTCGGCTCCTCCGGCTCCGGTGAATCCGTCGTCTCTTCGACGGACGGCTCAGCGGATTCGGTGGTGGCCTCGGGTTCGGCTGCGGGCGACGACCCTACCGGTGTCTTCGGCTCAGCGCACGCCTCATCGCACTCGGGCGTGCCCTTCGAGTCGGGAGCCTCGTCCGCTCCCGGCAGCGTCTTCACATCCTCGGCGATCGCGGCGGTGAGCTCGCAGGCGTTCTCGATGACCTGCTCGGCCTCGGACTCGCGCTTGGTCGACTCCGGGTCGGACTCCTTCGTCTGTGCTGTCTCCTCGTCGGACTCCCGGTCCTTCTTGGGCTCTTCGAGCGGAAGGTCCTCGACCGGGACGCCGGCGTCGGCGGCGATCAACTGCCGCAGGAACATCGGCACGGCCTCGTCGACGGGGCGGGCGTCCTCCTCGGCCACGAACGGCCACAGCAGCGGCGCCATGATGCCCGGGATCGGCCCCACGGACGGAACCAGCTTGGGTGGCTTGCCGTGGCCCTGATCCTCACCGGGGTCCGCGGGCGTCGTCGGATCCGCGGACGGCGGCGCGTCGTCGGGCTGCTCGGCGGGCGCGGACGGCGCCTTGTCCGGCTTCTTGTCCTCGCGGCTCTTCGGCGGGGCAGGGTCCTCCCGGTCGCTCTTCCGGTCCGCGTCGGGTGTGGTGCTGGGAATCGTCGACACCCCGGAGACGTCGGGAGACGGCGCCGGAGGGATCACGGTGAAGTCGGCCTGGCCCGAGAGCGTACGCGGCACCCGGTGCAGCGCGGAGACGTCCGGGCTGAGGGTCTGGATGACCACGAGCAGGCCGATGAGCACTACGGCGGCGTAGGCCATCACCGGGCCCCTCTGGAACCTCACGTGCCCACTTCCCTACCGAGTGACGGAGCTGGAAAGGTACAGATGCTCATCAGTGCGTATTGTGTCCGACCGCCCGGGCCAATACCGACCCGGACGGCGAAAATGACCCAAACGGGCTACGCGGACTTCTTCTTGGTTTCCTTCTCACGAGGAACCAGGGTCGGCATCTCGCCGTCGTCGACCACCTCGCGGGTCACGATCACCTTGCCGACGTCGCCACGAGAGGGCACGTCGTACATCACGTAGAGGAGGACCTCCTCGATGATCGCCCGCAGGCCTCGGGCACCGGTGCCGCGCTCGAGGGCCTTGTCGGCGATGGCGGTGACCGCGTCCTCGGTGAACTCGAGGTCGACGCCGTCGAGGTCGAAGAGCTTCTGGTACTGCTTCACCAGCGCGTTGCGCGGCTCGGTCAGGATCTGGACCAGCGCGGCCTGGTCGAGCTTCTCGACGCTCGCGATCAGCGGCAGCCGACCGATGAACTCCGGGATCAGCCCGAACTTGGTGAGGTCCTCGGGACGCACGAGCTTCAGGAGGTCCTCGGACTCCTTCTCGGCCTTGCCGCGCACCTCGGCGGTGAAGCCGAGGGTCTTCTTGCCGACCCGCTGCTCGATGATGTGCTCCAGACCGGCGAACGCGCCACCCACCACGAAGAGGATGTTGGTGGTGTCGATCTGGATGAACTCCTGGTGCGGGTGCTTGCGGCCACCCTGCGGCGGCACCGAGGCGGTGGTGCCCTCGATGATCTTCAGCAGCGCCTGCTGCACGCCCTCACCGGAGACGTCGCGCGTGATCGAGGGGTTCTCCGCCTTGCGGGCCACCTTGTCGATCTCGTCGATGTAGATGATGCCGGTCTCGGCCTTCTTGACGTCGTAGTCGGCGGCCTGGATCAGCTTGAGGAGGATGTTCTCGACGTCCTCGCCGACATAGCCCGCCTCGGTCAGCGCGGTGGCGTCCGCGATCGCGAACGGGACATTGAGCATCCGGGCCAACGTCTGCGCCAGGTAGGTCTTGCCGCAGCCGGTCGGGCCGATCACCAAGATGTTGGACTTGGCGACCTCGACCTGCTCCTCCTTGGCGTGCTTGCCAGGACCCTGCGGGCCGCCGGGCTGCAGGCCGGCCTGGACGCGCTTGTAGTGGTTGTAGACCGCCACCGCGAGCGACTTCTTCGCCTGCTCCTGGCCGATGACGTAGGAGTTGAGGAAGTCGAAGATCTCCTTCGGCTTGGGGAGGTCTGCGATCTCGACCTCGGAGCCCTCGTTGAGCTCCTCCTCGATGATCTCGTTGCAGAGATCGATGCACTCGTCGCAGATGTAGACGCCGGGACCCGCGATGAGCTTCTTGACCTGCTTCTGGCTCTTCCCGCAGAAGGAGCACTTCAGCAGGTCACCTCCGTCGCCGATGCGTGCCACGAGTGGCCTTCCTTCCCCGACTTGTGCTGCTAGGTCCGAATAGTTACTGACGGTACCCCGCGCCGCGCCCTCAGTGTGGGAGCGGCACGGGGCCCGAAGGTCAAACGAGCTGCGGCGTCTTGAGCGACTCGAGCACCGAGTCGATCAGGCCGTACTCGACCGCCTGGGCGGCGGTGAGGATCTTGTCGCGCTCGATGTCGTGGCTGACCTCGTCCATCGACTTGCCGCTGTGGTCGGCGATCATCTTCTCGAGCAGCTCACGCATCCGCAGGATCTCGTTGGCCTGGATCTCGATGTCGGAGGTCTGGCCGAAGGTGCCCTCGGTGTAGGGCTGGTGGATCAGGATGCGGCTGTTGGGCAGCGCCATCCGCTTGCCGTGCGCACCCGCGCCGAGCAGGATCGCGGCGGCCGAAGCGGCCTGACCGATGCAGACGGTCTGCACGTCCGGCTTGATGAACTGCATCGTGTCGTAGATCGCGGTGCAGGCCGTGAACGAGCCACCGGGGCTGTTGATGTAGATCGAGATGTCCTGGTCCGGGTTCATCGACTGCAGGCAGAGCAGCTGGGCGATGACCGCGTTGGCGACATCGTCGCTGATCGGGGTGCCCAGGTAGATGATCCGGTCCTCGAAGAGCTTGGCGTAGGGGTCGATCCGGCGGACGCCGTACGACGTACGCTCCTCCCACTGCGGGATGTAGTAGTTCATGTCCTCAGTCCTTCTTGTGAGCGGGGCGGCCCTCGTCGGAGGCTTCCTTGGCACTCCGGATGACCTGGTCGACCAGGCCGTAGTCGAGAGCTTCGGCGGCGGTGAACCAGCGGTCGCGGTCGGCGTCCGTGGTGACCTGCTCGACGCTCTGGCCGGTGTGCTCGCTGATCAGATCGAGCAGCACCTTCTTGATGTGCAGCGACTGCTGGGCCTGGATCTTGATGTCGGAGGCCGAGCCACCCATGCCCGAGGAGGGCTGGTGCATCATGATCCGCGCGTGCGGCAGCGCGTAGCGCTTGCCCTTCGCGCCGGCGCACAGCAGGAACTGGCCCATCGAGGCGGCCAGGCCCATGCCGACGGTGGCGACGTCGTTGGGGATGTAGTTCATCGTGTCGTAGATGGCCATACCGGCATCCACCGAGCCACCGGGCGAGTTGATGTGAAGGAAGATGTCGGCCTCGGGGTCCTCCGCGGAGAGCAGCAGGAGCTGCGCGCAGATCGCGTTGGCGTTCTGGTCGCGGACCTCGGAGCCGAGGAAGACGATGCGCTCCCGCAGCAGTCGGTTGTAGATGTTGTCGTCGAGAAGGCTCAGACCGCCGCCGTTGCCGCCTAGGCTCGGGGAGAGCCCTGGGGCACCGGCATGAGCGTCAGCCGCGCTGGAGTCGATGTTCACAGGATCGACACTAGCCGCCACATCCCGTTGTTCCACGGCTGGTGTGCCATTGTTCGCCGACGGCAGAACTATTGGCGATCGCGTCGCAATCCGGGCGGCGCCGCGATTCCGACGGCTACGCCAGCCAGCGCAGCAGCGCGTCGTGGACCGCCGGATGGTTCGACAGCGGCGTCTCGGCGGTCGAGAGCGCGAAGCGCTCCGCCGTCGGGAACAGGTCGCGCACCCGGCGCGTACGCAGCGGCGTCTTGTGCCGCCACCACAGCATCTCGCCGAAGAGTCGGCCCACCCGGTTGGGGCGCGAGGTCGCCTTGTCGGTGACCAGCAGATAGTCGACGTCCGGTCGCGGCGGGAGCATCGCCTCGTCGGCCCCGACGACCGCGATGCCTGCGAGGTGCTCGTCGAGCTGCTTGCCGACACCACCCGAGATCGGGGCGGAGGTGACCGCATAGGGGGTCGTGCCGAGGGCGATCAGCTCGGAGACGTACGTCGTCCAGGGCCGCGCCCCGGCGGTGGCCACCCCGAGCGCGTTGCGGGCGATCAGACCACCACCGGCATAGCCGACCAGGACGATGCGCGGCGAGCCGGCAACATCGATGCGCGACTCCGCCGCGAGAGCGTCGACGCACTCCTGGATCCGGCTGCTGAGCGCGACCGCGGCGGGCACCGACTTGCTGCCGGCCGACACCTGCATGTGCAGCGGCATCCAGCCGAGCAGATCGGCGAGCCGGTCGGCGTACGTCGCCCCGGTCGCCTGCGAGCCCTCGTCCCAGACGGTCTCGCTCTTGCCCGCCGGTGGGATCAGGACCAGGATCCGAGGGCTCGTCCCGACCTGCCGCTGGGCGGCGGCCCACTCCTTCGGGCTGACCGTGCGGCCCTGGTGCCGGACCGCGACGGCGGGTCCGGAGTCGGTGTTGACGACGCCACGGATGATCGGCGTCGCGAGCGCGAACGGGGCCGCGAACGGGCGGCGCGCGAAGGCCGTGATGCGCCAGGCGAGCTTCGCCAGACCGACGAGGCCGGCCACCTTGCCCTGACCGCGGTCGAGCAGCTCCTCGGCGTCGGGGTCCACCGGGGCGTCCTCGACATTGAGGACCACGGCGCGGACGGTCTCAGGGCTGGGGGTCACGCTGGCAGCGTAGGGCCTCCGCGCCGCCGACAGGATCACCCGTGGCCACTGCGCGGCCCGCCTGTGTCTCAGATCACACCGCCGCGACCACATTCAGACCGTTTGCGTTCACTCGCGCGTCTGGTGTCTGTGATGCTGTTGTTACTGGTGTTGCGTGACGACAGCGGCCTTCAGGGGTTACCGTCGGATGGGTAAGGGGGTGTCCAGGCGTGAGTACCGAGAAGGAATCACACTGCCAGTCGTGCGGTGATGCACTGCTGCCGGGGGCCGTCTACTGCATCGGCTGCGGCACCCCACTCCTGGCTCCCCCGGAGCAGCACCGTCCGCTCTTCGTGGACGAGCTCGGCGACGGGGAGACCACGGGCCGCACCACGCGCGGGTACTTCTTCGACGACGCTGCCTCACCACCACCGGCGCGACGAAAGGGTCGTACCGCCCCGATCCTGGTGATGATCGTCGTGCTGGTGCTCGTCGCCGGCGTGCTCGGGTTCATCTTCGGCAAGGACGGGATCGGACCCGTGCAGTCCGAGGCGGAGCCGGAGCCTTCGACCAGCCCCACGAGCGAGCCGTCGAGCTCCGTGGACCCGAGCGCCCCGCCCGAGCGTCAGCTGCTCCGCATCTCCCGCCTCGACACCGAGGCGGCCACCAAGCTCATCGGCACCTGGATCCCGCAGCTCGCGGCGGTCGGGGCCGGGGACGGCGGCGACGCCGACTGGCGCCAGGCGCTCACCCGCTACCAGAAGATCAAGACCGCCCACCCCGAGGCGCTGCTCCTCGATACCGGCGAGTGGCCGAGCTCGTACGTGAAACCGGGGATGTACGCCGTCGTGGTGCCCCATCCCAGCGACACCTCCAGCCCCGCGCTGGAGTGGTGCGTCGAGCAGGGACTGTCGAAGACCGACTGTGCTGCCAAGCACCTGGAGGTCTCGGGCGACCCGACGGACAACTTCGACGCCCAGTAGCGCCGAGCCACCCGAAAACGACAGCGCCCCTGCCGCGAGGCAGGGGCGCTGTGACGTACGTCAGGGGGTGATCAGGCGTCTGCCTTCTCGGTCTCCTCGGGAGCCTCGGCCTCGGGCTCGTCCTCGCCGATGGTGCCGTCGGGGCGGAGGTTCTTCAGCTCGACGTGGTTGCCGGACTCGTCGGTGACCTTGGCGGCCTCGACCAGCTGGGCGAGCGCCTTGCCGCGGAGGATCTCCTGGACCAGCTCGGGCACGTGGTTGTGCTCGAGCATGTGGTTGACGAACTCCTGCGGGTCCTGACCGGACTGCTGCGCACGGCGCATCATGTGCTCGGTCAGCTCCTGCTGCTCGACCCCGATCTCCTTCTCCTTGGCGATCTGGTCGAGGATCATCTGAGCGGCGACGGCGTCACGAACGCGGCGCTCGAGGTCAGCCTCGAACTCCTCGATCGTCTGCTCCTCGTCCTCGAGGTACTTCTCGAAGGTGAGGCCGGCGTAGCCGAGCTGCTGCTCGATGCCCTCGCGGCGCGCGTTGAGCTCGTCGGTGACGATGCTCTCCGGCAGCGGGATCTCAATCTGCGCCAGGAGCGCCTCGAGGACGGCGTCACGGGCGGCGGCGGCCTGCTCGAGGCGCTTGCCGTTGCCGAGGCGGCCGCGGACGTCCTCCTCGAGCTCCTTGACGGTGTCGAACTCGCTGGCGAGCTGGGCAAAGTCGTCGTCGTAGGCGGGGAGCTCCTGCTCCTGCACCTGGTTGACGGTGACGTTGACGTCGACCTCCTGGCCGATCAGCTCACCGCCCACGAGGGTGCTCTTGAAGTCCGTGGACTCGCCGGCGGAGAGACCGGCGATGGCCTCGTCCAGGCCGTCGAGCATGCCGCCCTTGCCGACCTGGTAGCTCATCCCGACGGCCTCGGCGCCCTCGACGTCCTCGCCGTCCTTGGTCGCCTTCAGGTCGATGACCACGAAGTCGCCGTCGGCGGCTGCGCGCTCGACGTCCTTGAGGGTGCCGAAGCGCTCGCGCATCGCCTGGATCTGCTCCTCGACGTCAGCGTCGGTGAGCTCGATGTCGTCGACCTTCGCCTCGATGCCCTCGTAGTCGGGCAGCGTGATCTCCGGCTTGATGTCGACCTCGGCGGTGAACTCCAGCGTTTCGTTGTCCTCGAGCTTGGTGACCTCGATCTCGGGCTGCGCGAGCGGCTCGAGCGAGTTCTCCTGGAGGGCTTCGAAGTACATCTGCGGGAGGGCGTTGTTGACCGCCTCGGAGAGCACCGCACCGCGGCCGACCTGCTTGTCGATCACCTGGGGCGGGACCTTGCCCCGGCGGAAGCCGGGGACGTTGATCTGCTTGGCGATCTGCTTGTACGCCGCGTCGAGGCTCGGCTTGAGCTCCTCGAAGGGCACCTCGACGGTCAGCTTGGCCCGGGTCGGGCTCAACGTCTCGACGGCGCTCTTCACAGGGTGTCTCCTGTCGTTTGATTCTGAGAATGATGTCGCGTGCAGGGCTATGAAATGTCGGGGCGACAGGACTCGAACCTGCGGTCTCCTGCTCCCAAAGCAGGCGCGCTAGCCACTACGCTACGCCCCGTCAAGGGCCCCTCCCCAATCAGCGGGAATGGCACTTGGAGCGGATGACGGGAATCGAACCCGCGTAATCAGTTTGGAAGACTGAGGCTCTACCATTGAGCTACATCCGCGCACGCGAGAGCCAGCGCCCTCGTGCGACCTGCGAAATCCTGCCATAGATCTGGCTCACACCTGTAACCGGCTCCCCTACCGGCCGGTTCGCGGGGTCGGCCGGGTCACCTTCGCCCGACCGCGACGAGCGCGCGATCGTCGGAGCTGGCGCTCAGTCCCTCGAGCAGACGGCGCGCTCCGCCACCGCGTCCGGTGACCGCCAGGTGGTCGGCGGTGGCGACCAGGTTGCCGATGCCGTGCTCGAGGTCGACGCCTCGCGCCTCCACGACACCGTCGGTGTAGAGCATCACCATGTCGCCCACCCCGAGCACTCCCTCGCAGGCGTCGAACTCGACGTCGTCGATGAGCCCCAGCACCGGACCGTTGCTCTCGGCCTCCTCCCAGCGGCCGGTCGCGGCGCGGCGCAGGAGGGCGGGCGGGTGGCCGGCCGAGCGGATCTCGTACGCACCGTTGGTCAGGTCGATCGAGAGGTAGACCGCGGTCGCGAAGCCCTCCTGCCAGTCCTGGCGGATCAGGTAGCGGTTGGCGGCGGGTAGGAACTCGCTCGGCGGGAGCGCACCGAGAAGGCCCCCGAACGCGCCGGAGAGCTGGAGCGCCCGGGTGCCGGCGCGCACCCCTTTTCCGGAGACGTCGACGACGACGATCTCGAGCCGGTCCTCGACCCGCACGGCGACCACGAGGTCGCCGGCGAACTGGGTGCCACCGGCCGGCAGGACCGCCGAGTCGGCGAGCCATCCGGGAGGCATCGGCGGGATCGCGCCTTGGTCGAGCTTGCGGGTCAGGTCGCGGAGCATCACCTCGTTGCTCAGACCACCCACCCCGAGGTCGGTGCGGCGCTCCCCGACGAACAGCAGGATGAAGCCGAGCATGAAGTGGACGCCGATGGCGACGGCGTCCCGGTCGGAGAGAGTGAGGCGGCTCGCGGCGACCACGATCATGACCATCACGAAGACGACGAACCAGCTCAACGTACGCGGCCCGAGCAGCACCCCGCCGAGCAGCAGCGGGACGGTGAGGACCGCCACCGGGACCACCTGCAGCCAGCCTGTCTGAGCCGCCGCGAGGACCGTCAGGAGGATCGTGAGCGGGCCGAGCCACAGCACCGCTCGCAGCTCCGGGTCGCGGAGTCTGCGGCGGAGGGCGTTGCTTCGCAGACGGTCCGCGAAGGCATGGCTCGACATGGCCTCACTCTAGGTCTCGAGGGGGGAGCTGCGTGGTCGTTCTCGCAGGCCGGAGAGTAGTGCGGGCTACTTCTTTACGGTCGTCCGGGGCCGGTAGGTGCGCTGGCACTTCGGGCACCAGAACAGGTTGCGCTGCTGCAGCTCGGTGGTGCGTACGCTCGTGCCGCACACCAGGCACGGCTGGCCGTGGCGGCGGTAGACGTAGACCTCGCCGCCGTGGTCGTCCTTGCGCGGCGGACGACCCATCGCCTCGGGGGTGTGCTCGTCGCGGACGGTGTCGATGCGGTTCCGCTGGACGCCGAGCTTCATGAGCTCGACCAGGTCATCCCAGATGGCGTCCCACTGCTGCCTGCGCAGGGTGTTGCCCGGGCGCATCGGGTCGATCCGGTGCCGGAAGAGCACCTCGGCGCGATAGACGTTGCCCACCCCGGCCAGGACGGACTGGTCCATCAGCAGCGCGCCGATGGTCGTACGGCTCCGGCTGATCCGCAGCCACGCCCGGCCCGGGTCGGCGTCGTCGCGCAGCGGGTCCGGTCCGAGCCTCGCGACCACGGCGTCACGCTGGGCCGTGGTGACCAGGTTGCACGTGTTGGCGCCTCGCAGGTCCGCGTACGTCTCGCTGCCGGTCACCCGGAGCCTGACCTGGCCGACCGGGAGCGGCGGCTCGGTGGAGTAGGGCTTCAGGTCGAGCTTGCCGTAAAGGCCGAGATGGACGTGGACGTACTGCTCCCCCGGGAACTCGAGGAACAGCTGCTTGCCCCACGCCTCGGCGCCGGAGACGACCTGACCGTCCAGGAGCGCGGCGGATTCGGCGAACCGGCCCTGTGGGCTGCTGACCCGGACCTGCTCGCCGGCGAAGGCATCGCTCAGGTCGAGCGCGAGACGGTGGAGCGTGTGCCCCTCGGGCATCCCCGGATCAGTCCTGGTCCTCGGCGGGCCCCAGGCCCTTGGCCGAGTCGGGAAGCGGCGGACGTACGCCGTCGGCGTCGTAGGCGTGGAGCTGGTCGATGCGGCGGACGTGCCGCTCGTCCTCGCTGAACGGCTCGGCCAGGAAGATCTCGACGAACTTCGTCATGTCCTCGAGGCTGTGCATCCGGCCACCCACCGCGACCACCTGGGCATTGTTGTGGTCGCGGGCGAGCTTGGCGGTCTCCTCGCTCCACGCGAGCGCACAGCGGATGCCGGTCACCTTGTTGGCCGCCATCTGCTCACCGTTGCCCGACCCTCCGATGACGACGCCGAGGCTGTCCAGCCCCTGCTCCCGGTCCCGGGCCACCCCCTCGGCCGCCCGGATGCAGAAGACCGGGTAGTCGTCGAGTGCGTCATAGACGAACGGGCCGTGGTCGACAGGCTCGTAGCCGAGCTCGGTCAGACGGTTGATCAGGTGGGACTTAAGTTCGAGACCGGCGTGGTCACAGCCGATGTGGACGCGCATGCTTCCATCCTCTCTCACCGTCGGCTCATCTTCGGATTTGGTGGGTTGATGTATCTCGGATGGTTGGGGCCGCCGACCCGTTACGGATGGTCCGAATCCGGTCCTCCTGAAGGAGCGACGAGCCCGGCGGCCCCGCAACCTGCAGCGGCGACACGCCGCTGTGCCAGGACACACGCTGCGGGTGCGGCTGCAGCCACGGGATCGATCGACCCGGGTCAGCCGGTTCGAGTACGTCGGGCGAACCGGATCTGCCCGTCCGGGAGCCGCTCATACTCAGAGCCGGCGTCGTGGATGCGGCGATGGTCGCTGGGACACAGCAGGACCATGTTCGCCATGTCGGTCTTGCCGCCTTCGGACCAGGGTGTGAGGTGGTGGGCTTCGGTCCAGGCTGCTGGGGCGTCACAGTCTTCGGCTTGGCAGCCTTGATCTCGGAGCCGCAGGGCTCGGTGTTGGATCGGGTGGGCCAGGCGGGCGGTACGGCCGAGGTCGAGGACTTCGGAGTTGGTGCCCAACACGGCGGGGACAAGGTCGGCGTTGCAAGCCAGGCGGCGAGCCTCGGCGGCGGTGATCTTCTCGCCGTCAAACCCCAACGCCGCGGTGCCGAGATCCTTGCGGAGGTCCTCGACGCTCATCGTGATGAACACCGTGGTGGCGTGGCCACCGTGCCTGGGGAGCTGGTCGACGTCGTAGGTCTCGATCACCCGGGCGAACGCCTGGCCGAGGAGCCGGTCGTAGGGGGCTTTGCGGCCCTTGTCCTCCGCGGACCACTTCCGGGGCTGGGCCAACGAGTCGAGGATCGTGCGCAACCGGACCCCGACCGCACGGGAGACCCGAGCATGGAGGTCGATGGTGCCGTCGCCGTTGTCACGCGAGGAGAAAAACATGCGCCGGGCGGCGTGCTCCTCTTCGCGCTGAAGGGCTTTGGCCTCGGCGGCTTCGAATCGTTCGGGGTCAATCTCGGCCAGGACCCGTCGTCCGGCGATCTTGAGCTCGTTCGCGGTCAACTGGCTGGCGTAGTCCACGAGGAGCTTCTCGGCCAGGATCAGGTCCTCGGCACTGGCCGCGGGGTCGGACTCGATGACATCGAGCGCCTTCGTGATCACCCGGGCCTTGTCCTCGGACACCACACCCTCGGCCAGACCAGCAGCGACCAGGTCGTACTTCGCGAGGCCGGCAGCGAATTTGATCTGGGAGCGAGCCACCCCCTTGTCGACCAACAACTCGCTCCGCATCCACCCCGACGCATCCTTCGCGCCGGTCTCCTCCGCGATATCGCCAGCCGTAGCCAGGACTCGAAGTTTCAACGCGGCCTGTTGGGCCTGGAGCTTCTCCAACCGCTCCAACAGGTCCTTCTTCTGCCCGGTCCGCCAATACGCCGGGTCACTCGCAAGGAGCTCGTGGAGGGCGGTCTCGATGGCCTCGAGGCCAGCATCGATCGCGTCGCCGGGGTTGGTGCCCCACGGGTCGATCTCGCGGCCGAGACTCATCGCATACCCTCCCTTAGAGGTGTGTTGTGTTGGGTCTCATTCTACGCCTCGAACGGATACCTAACCACCCATAGGTGCAGGTCAAACGCTTTTTTCGCGGCGAGCGAACGGCGCCGCTCCTGTGGATGGTAAGTGGCCCGAAGGGCCACCCCTCCGCCCCAGAAACACCACCCGTCCCGGAGTGAATGCGCTGCGCCACACCCGGGCCGCCGCCCCGATAGCCAGCCAAATCCTTTCTCGACGGGCCCCGGTGTCAAGGACCGCGAAGCGGCCGGCAAAGCCGGCGGCCGAAGGCCGTCCTTTACTCCGGGGTCCGTCGAGAAGACCCTCGAGAACGGGTCGGCGGCCCACGCCATCCCTGAAGCAACAGCCCGAAAAGCACGGCCCCAACGAGCACACCCCGATAGATTCCCCCGGCGTGGACCACTGGAAGACGATGGACGAGATCCTCGCAGCAAGATCAAGGTTCGAATCAGCCATAGACGGCTGGACTCCCCCACAAGCCCACGGCGTAGGCCTCCGCCCGTCGACAGCAGCCACCCACGCCCCAGAACATTTTCCCCTGGTCAACGCCTACGGCCACCGCCTCCCAGCAGTGGTGATGGCAACAGTCGTCGGCCACAAGCGCGGCACCGCGGCGTACAGGCTGACCAGACAGCAGCTGGAGCGGGCGATCGAGCTGATCTCCCCGGCGGAGGCGTACGTCGACTACGACCACCCCAACCTGTGGACCTGGCGCGACAGGCTCCGGCCCGCGCTGACCGAGGATCCGGAGGCCGAGGTGGTGGCGGTCTTCATCGGCGACGAGCCGGAGGAAGCCCCAGATCCGGCGATCGACGCGTTCCGTGCGGCGTTCCCGGACGAGGCCGTCGCGATCGCAGCGGCGACGGCGGGCGCGGCGGTCGTCCGAGAGATGTACGGCACCGACCTGAGCCACTTCGACAAGTCTCCGACCGACTTCGCGACCGAGGCGGACATCGCCTCGGAGAAGGCGATCCGGGAGACGATCGCGACGTACCGACCCGAGGACGCCTTCGAGGGTGAGGAGTCCGGACGCAGCGGCGACAGCGAGCGGAGATGGCTGGTCGACCCGCTCTGCGGGACGCTCAACTACGCCGCCCAGACCCCGCTCGCCGCGGTCAACGTCGCGCTCGTGACCCCGGACGGCATCCGGACGGCGGTCTCGGCGGACCCGATCAGCGAGGAGATCTTCTGGACCGACGGCACTAACGCCTGGATCCGCAAGGGCGGCGGCGACACGGTCCTCACCCCGACCCCGCGCACCCGGCTCGTCGACATCCAGTGCGACGGCCCGCTCGACCGACCGTTCGTCGGCGGGCAGCTCGTCGCCGACCCACGCCTACGAGCCCACTTCGGCCCGCGCGTGATGTCCTCCACCCTCGCGGTCGCCTGGGTCGCGGCCGGCCGGCGGGCGGCGTACGTCACCGACGGCCACCTCGAGGGCAGCGTCCATTTCACCGCCGGCATCGCGCTGTGCCAGGCCGCCGGCTGCATCGTCACCGACCTCGACGGCAACCCGATCCACACCGGCCGCGGGATGATCGCCACGGCCGACGCGGCCACCCACCAGCTGCTGCTGGATCTGGTCCGCCCGCACCTGGCGGCGGCGGACCCGGACCGGACGAGCCCAGCCTGAGCCGGTCGGTTCAGCGCTGCATCAGCGCGTCCATCGCGACCGCGAGGGCAGCGGCGACCCGGAAGTCGACACGCGGGTCCTGGACGGTGACCGTGTACTTGTCACGGAAGGCGAAGCGGCGCTCGATGGAGATCAGCGGCCGGCCCTCGGAGGACACGTAGTCGAAATGGATCGGAAGGAAGTCGAGCTCGGTGAAGCGGCGCACGATGGCGACCACCTGGTTGCGCTCCTGACCGGTTCCGGCGTAGCCGGGGCCCTCCACCTGGAACGTCGAGCGCAGCAGGCTCTTGCCGAAGTCCTTGCGGAAGAAGCCGAGCGCGGCACCGCTCGGGTCGGTGACGTCGTAGCCGGCGTTGAGGTCCATCACCGCCCGCGCCTTGAAGGCGAAGACGGCCTGCGACTTCGACTCGTCGGCGTAGAACGTCACCTGCTCCTTGAACGCCAGCCGCTTCTGCTGCGCGAAGGCGAGCACCTGCCCCTCCGAGCCGTCGGCATTGGCAGCCTGGGCGACGTACTTGTTGGTGAAGGGCGTCACCTTCTGGCGGAGGAAGAAGCGGGGGACGTGGTAGGGCTGCTGCGTCATGCGCGCAACCTATCGGGCTCACCGCCGGCGCGCGACGAGATAGGCCTGCGGCGTCCGCTCCCAGTTCTCGGCGGAGCGCACCACGGTCGCGGTGACCTCGAAACCCGCCTCCTCGAGCAGGGCGCTGGTCGCCTCGACCGGGAGCCGGTAGCCGTCGAAGGTGACGTCGTGGCCGTAGGCGCCGATGTGGCGTACGTGCTCGTCCCCGACCTGGAACGCGGTCACGAACCGGCCGCCGCGGCGGGTGACCCGGGCGAGCTCATCGATGACCTCGGGCCGGCGCGCGGGCGGGGTGTGGATGAGGGAGTACCACGCCAGCACCCCGGCGAGCTCACCGTCGCGGAGCGGGAGACGGGCCATGTCGCCGACCTCGAACCGGAGCGTCGGATGCCGCTCCATCGCCTGCGCGATCATCCCCGTCGACAGGTCGACCCCGAAGACGTCGAGCCCCCGCTCGGCCAGATAGGCCGTCACCCGGCCGGGCCCGCAGCCGATGTCGCCGACGAGCCCGCCGCCGTCCTTGCGTACGTAGGCGACGAACGTGTCGAGGACACCGGCGTCGAACGAGGTCTCCGTGACCGTCGGGTCGACGATCTCGGCGTACGCCTTGGAGACCGTGTCGTAGGCGGCCCGGGTCTCGGTGACGTCGTAGGGCTCCGTCACGGGCGTCCGCTCAAGAAGGCACCCGTCATCGCCATCACCGACTCCGCGGCCGGGAAGGTCTGGCCGTGGCGCCAGAAACCGTGGATCTGGCCGACGGCACGGAAGGCGACCACCTCGACGCCGAGGTCGGCCAGCCGGAGCGCGAAGTCCTCGTTCTCGTCAGTGAGGATGTCGCCCTCGGCGCTGACGATCAGCGTCCGCGGCAGGCTGCGAAGCTCCTCGTCGGAGGCGAGGTAGGGGCCGAGGTCGGGGTTGCGGAGATCGGCCTCGGTCGAGGCGTACTGCTTCCAGTACCACGCCGCCTCCTCCTTCCAGCCGTCCTCCATCGCATAGCCCGGGGTGCTCATCGACGGGTCGAGGAACGGGTAGACCAGCACCATCGCGCCGAAGACGCCGGGGTTGCGCAGCGCCGCGACGAGGGCGAGGTTGCCGCCGGCGCTGTCGCCGTGGACGTACGCCGGCAGGGTGCTCAGCAGCGGGTCGTTGCCCAGCCACTTGACGACCGTGTCGACGTCGTCGGGCGCCGCCGGATAGGGGTGCTCCGGAGGCCGGCGGTAGTCGACGGACAGCACCCGCAGCCTGCTCCGGTTGGCCAGCTTCCGGCACGCTCCGTCGTGGACCTCGACGTCGTTGAAGACGAAGCCACCGCCGTGGAGGTGGACGATCACCCCCTCGCGTACGTCCTCGGGGGTGTAGAGCCGGCACTGGACCCCGTCGGCGTCGATCCCGGCGACCTCCGCGACCTCCTCCTTCGCCTCGGCCGCGGCCAGCTTGCGGGCCTGGTCGCGCTGAGCAGCGACCTCGACCTCCCACACCGGCGGCGAGGCCTCCTCGGCAGCGATGGCACGGCGGGCGGCAGGGAAGAGTCGAACCATGTCAGAAGATTCCCACACGAGTGGCCGTGGTGCATGCTGATGCGCATGACAGTGGCGGGGGTCATGGGGACCTCGATCTACATCATCGACCTGTTGATCAAGGTCATCGCTCTCGGTGTCGTGCCGAAGAACCGGCGGCCGGGGACCGCGATGGCGTGGCTGCTGGCGATCTTCATAGTCCCGGGGCTCGGCCTGGTGGCCTACCTGATGCTCGGGCAGACGCGGCTGGACCGGCGGCGTCACGAGCGGCAGCGGGCGCTCAACGACGAGGTGATGCGCTACGTACGCGGCCTGCCGAGGTCGCCGTACCCCGACTCGATCTCGCGGGTCGACGCGACCACGATGGAGCTCAACGAACGGCTCGGCTCGCTGCCCGCGTCGACGGGGAACAAGGTCGAGCTCATCGCCGACTACGGCGCCTCGATCGAGGCGATGACGGCGGCGGTGGACCGGGCCGAGACCTTCGTGCACGTGCAGTTCTACATCACCGCCTGCGACCACGTCACCGAGCCGTTCTTCGACGCCCTCGACCGCGCAGCCGCGCGTGGTGTGCGCGTACGCCTCCTCCTCGATCACCTGGGTTCACGCGGCATCCCGGTCTGGCGTCAGCTGGTGAGACGCCTCAACGCCTCCGACATCGAATGGCACCCGCTGCTGCCGATCAACCCGTTGCGCGGCCAGATCCGCAGGCCGGACCTGCGCAACCATCGCAAGCTCCTGGTCGTCGACGGCCGGGTCGCCGTCACCGGGTCGCAGAACCTCATCGAGCCTGGCTACAACAAGCCCAAGAACCACAAGGCGGGCCGCGAGTGGGTGGAGCTGACCGCTCTGATCGAAGGTCCGCTGGTCTCGGCGCTCAACGTCATGTTCGCCAGCGACTGGGACACCGAGACCGGCGAGCTGCTGAGATCCGAGCTCGCCGTCTCCGCGTCGGTGGCGACGGCGGACTCGCGGGTCGGCGAGGTCACCGGCCAGATCGTGCCGAGCGGGCCGGGCATCGACGCCGAGAACAACCTGCGCGCGTTCACCTCGCTGATCTACGCGGCCAAGGAGCGGATCTCGATCACCAGCCCCTACTTCGTGCCCGACGAGTCGCTCCTCTACGCGGTGACGACCGCTGCCCGGCGCGGCGTCGCGGTGGAGCTGTTCGTCAGCGAGGGCAAGGACCAGTTCATGGTCTACCACGCCCAGCGTTCCTACTACGAGGCGCTGCTCCGGGCCGGCGTCCGGATCTACCTCTACCCCAAACCCGCCGTCCTGCACTCCAAGCACTTCAGCATCGACGACGAGGTCGCCGTGCTCGGCTCGAGCAACATGGACATGCGCTCCTTCGCCCTCAACTACGAGGTCTCGCTGATGCTCTTCGACGGCGACCCGGTGGCTCAGATGCGGAAGGTCGAGGACAGCTACCGGGAGATCTCCCGCGAGCTGATGCTCGAGGAGTGGCTCGTGCGGCCGAAGGTCGCGGCGTACGTCGACAACGTGCTGCGCCTCACCGCCGCTCTCCAGTGAGCCCGACGAGCGCAGCGGCTCACCCGAAGAATTCGGGGGCAGGGTCGCCGGAGGCTCCCTAGACTCCCGCCGTGGACCTTCGAGCACGCGCTGCGACGCTCGCGGTCCTGGTCTTCCTGGGCCTCGTCGCCGCCGGCTGCGCGGATCTTCCTGGGGACGCCGGGGCCTCCCCGGCACCGTCGCATCCTCCGTACGACCCCGCTCCGGCCGACTTCGAGGCCGTCGAGGACCTGCTCGCCCAGCGGGCGACGGCGGCGCTGCAGGGTGACGAGGCGGCCTTCCTCGCCACCGTCGACCCCCGCGACGACAAGCTCGTCGACCAGCAGCAGACAATCTTCACCAACCTCCAGCTGCTTCCGCTGAAGTCGCTCGCCTACAAGGTGAAGGCCCTTGACCGCACCCCGGACGAGGTCCGCAACGACGGGGTCCTCTTCGCGCCGCACGTCACCGAGGTGGCCCAGCTCGAGGAGGCGCACCGTGCGCCGGTCGCCAATGCGACCGACATGACCTTCGTACGCCAGGACGGTGACTGGGTGATCGGACGGGACCGCGCCGCGCCCGAGGACAGGTACAGCCGACCGTGGTTCGGCGGTCCGGTCGCGGCGGCGAGCGGGCCTTCGGTCCTCGTCGTCACCGAGCGCGACGGGCCCACCGGGGCCGCTGAGCTCCTGGACCGCGTCTCGACCGCGCGCGCCGAGATCAAGGAAGCCCTCGAACCCGTGTGGCGCGGCGAGGAGGGTGAGACGCCGCTGCTCATCGACGCGACGTACAACGGCAGCCCGCCTGGGGACACCTTCGAGGGCGACGACGGCGCCGCCGCGGTGACCTACTGGGTCGACGCGTCCGGGTCCATGTCGGGCTTAGCCGGCGCCGTCGTCAAGGACAACCCCGTGGCGACCAACCGGCTGGCCACGGACGACCACACGTTGCGCCACGAGCTGAGCCATGTCTACGGTCCGGCGCTGGTGCCCGTCTGGGTCAACGAAGGTCTCGCCGAATACCTCTCCGGCTGCGAGGCCAACATCTGCGGCGAGGACGAGGAGCGCGACACGCTGCTCGGGCACGAGCGAGCGATCCCGGGCGACGCGGAATGGGGCGAGGACGGGTCGATCGACTACGCCGTCTCCCACGCGGCGGTCTCGTGGCTGATCGACGAGAACGGTGGGCTCAAGAAGTTCCTGGAGTTCTGCAACGACTTCTACATGCACCTGCCGAGCGGTAGCGACGACTTCCACGACGGGACCGACAAGGCCCTGCGGGAGTCGTACGGCATCACCCAGGAGCAGCTGGTCGAGGGCACCTGGGACTGGTTCGCCGAGCTGCCCTCCGAGTGACTGGCCGCATGCGCCCGAGAACGCCCATCCGCGTGGCGATCCACTCCGAACCCAGTCACATGAATTCTCGCCTCGTGGCTGTGATCGCACTTCTCCTCCTCTCCGCCGGCTGCGGTTCCAGCGCAGGCCAGGCAGGAGACTCGACGACCTCAGTCGCCTCCTCGACGCCGTCGACCGCCGAGTCCACCCCGGCCGAGACGCCGGCCGAGGAACCCGTCTGCGAGGGTCGCTACGCCGACTACTCCGACGCGGCCGTCGCCGAGGAGTGCTACACCGACACGATCCTCTTCTTCCACGCGCCCTGGTGCCCGGAGTGCCGCGGGTTCGAGGAGGCGATCAAGAGCGGCGAGGTTCCTGCGGGAGCGCAGATCCTGAAGGTCGACTACGACTCCGCGACCGACCTGCGCAAGCAGCACGGAGTGACGATCCAGTCGACCTTCGTACGCGTCGACCCCGCCGGCGAGACGGTCAAGCTCTGGTCGGGCTACGGCCAGGACAAGTCGGTCGACGCCATCCTCGAGAACACCCAGTGACGCTGCTGCTCGCGTCGTTCCTCGCCGGCGCGCTCTCGGTGCTCGCGCCGTGCGTGGTGGCCTTCGTGCCCGCCATATTCTCCCGCGGGACCGGCGAGCGCCGGCCGTGGGTGGCGGTGGCCGCGCTCGGTGTCTCCGTCATCGTGTTCAGCGTCGCGCTCAAGTCCACGAC
This sequence comes from Nocardioides sp. NPDC059952, assembly GCF_042730435.1. Lineage (NCBI taxonomy): Bacteria > Bacillati > Actinomycetota > Actinomycetes > Propionibacteriales > Nocardioidaceae > Nocardioides > Nocardioides sp. NPDC059952. Next base: position 52,581 of record NZ_JBHWLY010000020.1, read on the forward strand.
CCTGCTGATCGACGTCCCGCCACGGTTCTGGAGCGTCGTCTCCGGCGTGATCGTGGCGCTCTTCGGCGTCGTGATGGTCTGGCCACGGCTGTGGGACGCGGTGGCGTTCCGCCTCGGGCTCGGGTCGCGTGCTCAGGAGCGCTTGGCCCGGGCGAACACCCGTCGCGGGCTCGGCGGCGACATCCTCTTGGGCGCGAGCATGGGCCCGGTCTTCAGCGCCTGCAGCCCGACGTACGCCCTGATCGTGGCCGCCATCCTCCCCGCCGAGCCGTTGCGCGGACTCGGCTACCTGGTCGCGTACGTCGCCGGCCTGACGCTCCTGCTCGCCGCGGTCATGGTGGGTGGGCGGGCGCTGATCGCCCGGCTCGGCTGGGCGATCGACCCCGAGGGCGCCTTCCACAAGGTGCTCGGCGTCGTGCTGGTGCTGATCGGCGTCGCGATCGCGACCGGGCTCGACAAGGCCCTGCTCACCGTGCTGGTGGAGCAGGGCCTCTTCGACTGGCAGATCGGCCTGGAGGGCGGCCTCAGCACCTCACCATCGACTCAGCTGCCGTGGGTGTAGAAGTCGGCCAAGCGCTGGATGGCAACCGCCTTGGTCATCGCCCGCACCTCTGACTCGGGGATGTGCGCCTCCTGGATGAGAACACGGAGCACACCCAAGGGGATCGCCTCCCGCGGCTCGGGCATCTGACTGCGCGACGGCAGCGCCTTGTCCTCGACACACGCCCAGAACTCCTCGGCCGTGACTTCCAACTGGTCCTTGAGGATGTGGCCCCACATGCTCGGCCCGTAGTCGCTGCGGTCGACCGGATGGCTGATGCGCGTGTAGAGGATCCGCGCATCTGGCAGCGCGAACTCGTAGTTCACGTGGTGGGTGCCGCGCTTGCCCGTGGCACGGCGCCGCTCGATCCATCCCTCGGTGAGGCAGAAAGTCTGATGGTCGACCCTGGTCGCCGGGCCTCTGCGCTCGGTCATGTTCAGGTCAGCAGCCACTCGCGCAACTGCTCGTCGGATGCCAGTCCGACGATCTGCACCAGGCCCCAGTTGTCGGCGTGGTTCGGCGCGGAGTGGAGTCGGTCCACCCAGTCCTCGGCGTAGTCGCGAAGGGCCTCGATCATCTCCTCGACCGCCTCGTCGAGGGTGACGCCATCCGCGGCGACCGGCAGGCCGGGGATGAAGATCGACCACAGATCGTTCTCCGCAACCGCGACCGCACCCGATGGATGGACCTTGATCAGGAAGTAGACCAGCCGATCCGCGTCCACCGCAGCCACCCGCCGCGAACCCCGCGCGACCGTTGCCGGGCGACCCACGTCTGCAGCGTCGAGGATGTCCTTGAAGTGCTCTCGCGCCTCGCGCGCGCTGCGGTAGTCCACTGACGCCGCCATCGCGACTCCTTCCGGTTCCGTGTGTACGCAGTGTACACACAGATCGTCTTCTGTGTCGGTCACGCCTCGGCGCCGGTGAAGGAGTGACCCTCGAGAACAGGCACGAGCAAGGACGTATCGAGCTGGGAAGCCACGAGCACATCCTCTGCGAAGCCCTTGGCGACCAGCTCTCGACCGCTGGCGCAGGCGTGGAGTGCGTCCGGGAGGTCGGCGGCACGGAACGCGACGCGCGCCATGGCCGCCTCGGGTGAGAGATCATCCGGGGCGAGAGCGTCAAGGACCGCTCCGGCGCCCCAGAGGTCCTCGACCGCCGGTCGAAGAGTTCCGTCCGGCCAGCGCTCCCCCGACGCGATGAGGCCGATGGTCGCGCCGGCCGCCACGTGCGGGGCGAGCCAGCCGGCGACCGCGGTGCGGTTGCGGAGCGAGGCCCCGACGACCGTGGCACCGCCCTCCGCGAGAAGGCTGCTGATCGTCGAGCCGTTGGGTGAGGGCAACACGAGCCGCCGGACGCCGTCAGCATCATCCCGCAGCGACGCCGGCGAGAGCGAGGGCCGCCCCGGTGCCGCGTCCTGACGCTGGACCGCAAGGACGGCGTCCTGCTCGCGCGCGTACGCCTCTGCCCGGTCGTCGCGCCACGTGAACGGAAACACCTCGATCCCACGCTCGACCGCGACCGTCAACGTCGTGGTGAACGAGAGCACGTCCACCACGACGGCGATGCCCACGGGCCCGATCGCCTCGGCGCCCACCGGCCCCCACTCGAACCGGACCTGATGAGCGCGCTGACGATGTTCCGTGTCGAAGGTGGCCACGCGCAGAGGTTAGTGAACGGCGGCGCTCGCGGATCGGCGTACAGGTTCGGGGTCGATGCGACGGCGCGCGAATGCTGACCGAGTTACCTCGGTGAGCATCGACTGTCTTCGTGGAGTTCCACGAAGACAGTGAGCCCCGGCCGAGTTACCTCGGTGAACATCCGCCCACCCGACCGAGTTACCTCGGTCAAGCACCCACGATCAGCCGAGCACGGAGGCGATCTGCGGCGCTATCTCGCGCAGGGCACGCCCACGGTGGGAGATCGCGTCCTTCTCCTCGATCGACAGCTCCGCAGACGTACGTCCGTCCTCGGTGTCGACGGCCACGAACAGGACGTCGTAGCCGAAGCCGCCGGAGCCACGGATCTCACGAAGGACGCGACCATCCATGCGGCCTTCGACGACCAGCTCACCGCCGGACCAGACGAAGGCGATCGCGCAGGCGAAGTGGGCGCCGCGGCGTTCGTCGGGGACGTCGGAGAGCTGAGCCAGGAGCAGCGCGTTGTTGCGCTCATCCGACTTGGGCGGGCCACCCCAGCGTGCCGAGAGCACCCCGGGCATCCCGTTGAGCGCGTCGACGCAGAGGCCCGAGTCGTCGGCAACGGTCGGCAGGCCGGTGGCCTTGAAACCGGCCCTGGCCTTGATCAGCGCATTGCCCTCGAAGTCAGGCGCGTCCTCTACCGGCTCGTCGTAGTGGGTGACGTCGTCGAGGCCGACGACCGAGACCCCGGGCACCAGCGGCGAGAGGATCCGGAACATCTCCTCCAGCTTCTTGGCGTTGCGCGAGGCGACGTGGATCCTCAGCTCAGCCGGCAAGTGCGGCCTCCTGCAGCTTGGTCAGGTCGGCGCAGCCCTTCTCGCCCAGCGCCAGCAGGGCGTCGAGCTCGGTGCGATCGAAGGCGACGCCCTCGGCGGTGCCCTGCACCTCGACGAACTTGCCCTCGCCGGTCATCACGATGTTCATGTCGGTCTCGGCGCGCACGTCCTCCTCGTAGGGGAGGTCGAGGCGCGGCGCACCGTCGATGATCCCGACCGAGATCGCCGCGACGGAGCCGGTCAGCGCCTTCGGGACACCCAGCGAGGCGACCGCGTCGGCCAGCGCGACGTAGGCGCCGGTGATGGCGGCCGTGCGCGTCCCGCCGTCGGCCTGCAGCACGTCGCAGTCGATGTTGATGGTGTTCTCGCCGAGCGCCTTGTAGTCGATGACGGCGCGCAGCGAGCGCCCGACCAGCCGGGAGATCTCGTGCGTACGTCCGCCGATCCGGCCCTTCACCGACTCACGCGAGGAGCGCTCGTGGGTGGAAGCGGGGAGCATGGCGTACTCCGCCGTCACCCAGCCCAGCCCGGAGCCCTTGCGCCAGCGCGGCACGCCCTCGGAGGCCGAGGCGGCGCACAGGACCCGGGTCTTGCCGAACTCGATGAGGACGGAACCGGCCGCGTGGTCGAGCCAGTTGCGGGTGATCTTGATGGGGCGCAGCTCGTCGTCGGCGCGCCCGTCAGCTCGTGTGGTCACGGCACCACCCTATGCAACGGTTTCCCGCGCCCACGCCCGGCGTACGACCCACGGCCCCAGATCGCGTGCCCGGCGCCCCATCCACGGCACGCCCTCGCCTGCCATCCAGGCCAGATCCTGCCGCCAGGTGGTCGGCAGCCCACCGGCCGGCTCCAGCGAAGGCGGCTCGAAGGTGAAGCCGTACGTCACCAGCTGCTCGCCGAACGCACGAGCCATCCTCCGGTGGCCGAGCTCGGAGGGATGCAGCCGGTCGGCGGCCCAGAACCTCCGCTCCTCCAGGTCGGGAACCGCACCCAGGTCGAGCCGCAGACCCCCGTAGGTGGCATGCACCTCGTCCCAGATGGTGTTGAGATCGGCGGTGCGGCGCTGGATCGACCGCTTCATCCAACCCGGCATCGGCCACATCACCGAGTGGTCGTGGAAACGCGCGGTCATCAGCAGCGCGCCCTGGCCTGAGAGCGCGTCGGCGCAGGTCATCAGGTCGTCCCGGAGCCTGGCGACGTCCCAGGCGGAGCGCATCACGTCGTTGACCCCGACGATCAGCGAGGCCACGTCGGGCCGGTGCGTCACCGCGTCGGCGAGCTGCTGCTCGACCACCACGGTCGAGGTCGCCCCGATCACCGCGGTGTTGCAGAAGGAGATGTCGTACGTCTGTCCCAGAGCCTCGGCCAGCAGCCGGGCCCATCCTCGCCAACCCTCGATGACCGGGTCGCCGAGGCCAACGGTGGCGCTGTCGCCCAGCGCCGCGTAACGCAGGTAGGTGCCCACGTCTCACAACGGTGACGGGGGTGGGTGCCGAAGCACCCACCCCCGCGTGTCGCGTCGCGAACAGTCCGATGAACTACTTCAGCTCGGACTTGAGGACCCGCATGGTGCCGAGCACCAGCGGCAGGCCGACCCACAGCGCGATCGAGGTGGCCAGTCTGAGGATCCCGAGCGCCCCGTCCTCGACGGTGACTCCGGCCGCCTCCATCTCGTTCCCCGCGATGAACGGCATCATCGCGACCTGCATGGAGATCCACGGGAAGACGTTCTGGGCCCAGTCGAAGATGAAGTAGAGGGCGCTGAAGACGGACGCCTCCAGGATCAGCGTGTAGCCGTAGTAGATGACCAGAGCGGCCGGGGTGTTGAGCAGCAGCATCGCGAACCCGAAGCCCATGAGCAGGTAGAGGATCTGCGTCGCCAGGGTCCAGGCGAGCGCCTCACCGGTGACGTTCCAGCTCGGGTCCGAGCCGGCGATCGCGGCTCCCGCCACCGTGCCGATCGCCCCGATGCCGACTGCGATGGCCATCGTCACGATGCCGAGGACGAAGACCGCGAGGAGCTTCGCGAAGACGACCTTAAGCCGGCTGGGCTCGAGGGTGAAGGTGACCATGTGGGTGCGCTGGCCCCACTCCTGAGTCACGATCATGATCGCCAGCACGGGCACCAGCAGCGAGACCGGGAACGAGAGAGCGCTCATCCAGGTCGATGCGTCCAGCGCGGACATGTCGGACAGCGCTGTGACGAGCAGGATGATGCCGGCGACCAGGGCGATCAGCCCACCGGTGATCATCAGCATGACCCGTCCGGCGCGGGTGTCGGTCATCTTGCGCCACTCGACCAGCACGAGACGGCCGAACGGCACCTTGGTGGCCGTCGGCAACGGGGTCGACGGCGCTACGGACACGGCGCTCATGCGGAGGCTCCTTCGGCGTGGATCTGGGCGACGTTCTCGCGCTGGGTCTCGGCGGTGAGCTGGAGGAAGATGTCCTCGAGGCCGGCGCCGCCGTCACGCAGGTCGGTGAGCACGACGCTCGCCTCCAGAGCCGCCTTGCCGACCTCGGCAGGTGCGGCGGAGACGCGCATGCCGGTGCCGATCGGCTCGACGCTGTAGCCCTTGGCCTTGAGCGCGACGGTGAGCGCCTCGTTGTCCAGTGCGGTGACCAGCGACTGCCCGACGGTGCCCTGGCTGGAGAGGATCTCGTCCTTGGTGCCCTCGGCCACGATCCGGCCGTTGCCGATGAGGATCAGCTCGTCGGCGATCTGCTCGACCTCGTGCAGCAGGTGCGAGGAGAGCAGGACGGTGCCGCCGCGGTCGGCGTACTCCTTCAGCAGGCCACGCATCCAGCGGATACCGGCCGGGTCGAGGCCGTTGGCCGGCTCGTCCAGGATCAGCACCTTGGGGTCACCGATCAGCGCGTGCGCGATGCCGAGACGCTGCTTCATGCCCAGGGAGTAGTTCTTGATCCGGCGCTTGGCCTCCGACGGCGTCAGCGAGACCAGCTCGAGCATCTCGTCGACGCGCGACTTGGGCAGGCCCATCGTCATCGCGGCGAGAGTGAGCACCTCGCGGCCGGTGCGGCCGTCGTGCTGGGCGCTGGCGTCGAGCAGGACGCCGACGTGGCGGCCCGGGTTGGGAAGGTCGGCATAGAGGCTGCCGTTGATCGTTGCCCGACCCCTGGTGGGGTTGGTCAGCCCGACCATGATGCGCATGGAGGTCGACTTGCCCGCGCCGTTCGGGCCGAGGAAGCCGGTGACTTTGCCGGCCTCGGCGGTGAACGACACGTCGTCGACCGCGGTGAAGGTCCCATAGACCCTCGTCAGTCCTTCGACTTTGATCATGACGTACATCCTGCCGTGCATCCGGCGCAGACTGCATCGGACATACGGATGACCCGCAACCCGACGAAAGTATGGGGCCGAGCGCGACCGCGGGATCCTGTGTCCCTGACCTCGGTTGACTAGCGTGTACGCCGTGCAGCAACCGTCACCCGAGGACTATCAGCCACGCCTGAGCCTGTGGGGACACGTGTGGCGGTATGCCCTTGCGCTGGCGATCAGCGCCGTCGGGTTGATCTCCAGCACCGACGGATGGCCGCAGTGGCGCTTCGCGCTCGATCTCGGCCTGGGCATCCTCTCCTTGGTCCTGGTCTTCTGGCGCCGCCGCTGGCCGGTGGCCATCGCCACCTTCGCCACAGCTGCCGGAGCGGTCTCGATCCTCTCCGCCGGGGCGTCCACCCTCGCGCTGGTCTCGCTGGCGACCCGGCGTCGCTGGCGCGAGATCATCCCGATCTCTCTGCTCAGCTGCGCCGCGGGCGTGTTCTGGTTCGCGGTCATGGAGACCACCACGGCGGAGGAGATCCCAGGCATCCCGTTGTGGGGCTTCAACCTCGGCGTCAACGTGGTGATCGTCGCCGCGATGGTCGCCTGGGGCATGTACATCGGCTCCCGGCGCGAGCTGATCGCCACCCTCCGGCTCCGCGCCGAGACCGCCGAGGCCGAGCAGGCGCTGCGCGTCTCCCAGGCCCGCGAGACCGAGCGCCGGCGGATCGCCCGCGAGATGCACGACGTGCTCGCCCACCGCATCTCCCACATCTCCATGCAGGCCGGCGCGCTCGCCTACCGCGAGGACCTCTCCGCCGAACAGGTCCGGGGCGAGGTCGGCGCCATCCGCGAGGGCGCCCACCGGGCGCTCGACGACCTCCGGACGGTCCTCGGAGTGCTGCGGGGCAACGGCGAGGGCCCCGAGACCGCGCCCCAGCCGACGTACGCCGACATCGGCCGCCTCGTCGAGGAGGCCCGCGCGGGCGGCATGAACATCACCTTCGAGGACGACGTCGAGGGCTCGCCACCCGAGGCGGTCGGGCGGTCGACCTACCGGGTCGTGCAGGAGGGCATCACCAACGCCCGCAAGCATGCGCCCGGGGCGGCGCTGCAGGTGTCCCTGCAGGGCTCGGAGGAGCACGGGATCGACGTGCTGCTGCGCAACCGGCTCGGCTTCGACTCCAACACACCCGGCGCCGGGCTGGGCCTGATCGGGCTCACCGAGCGCGTCGACCTCGCGGGCGGACGGCTCGCGCACCGTACGGAAAAGGATGTCTTCATTCTCGAAGCATGGCTACCGTGGGGCCAGTGAGCAGCCCAGGGACCAGCCCAGAGACTCCGGTCAAGATCAAGGTGGGGATCGTCGACGACGACCCGCTGGTGCGTTCGGCCCTCGGGCTGATGCTCGGCGGTCAGGCCGACATCGAGGTCGTCGGTGAGGCCACCGATGGCCAGGAGGCGCTCGCTCTGGTGCGTACGTCCGCCCCCGACGTCGTGCTGATGGACATCCGGATGCCCCGGATCAACGGGCTCGAAGCCACCCGCAGGGTGCTGACCGAGGCAAAGTCGCCGCGAGTGATCGTGCTGACCACCTTCGGTGCCGACGAGTACGTCGTCGACGCCCTCGCCGCCGGCGCCGACGGGTTCCTGCTCAAGGACACGCCGCCGCCCGAGATCGTCGCGGCGATCCGCGCGGTCGCCTCGGGCGAGCCGATCCTCTCCCCCAAGGCCACCCGCACCCTGATCACCCGGCTCCGCGCCGAGCCGACCGGCGACCGCGCCGCCGCCGCCAACCGCCGTCTCGAGGCGCTCACCGAGCGCGAGCACGAGGTCGCTCTCGCGGTCGGTCGCGGGCTGAGCAACGCCGAGATCGCCAAGGAGCTCTACCTCTCGATCCCCACCGTCAAGGCGCACGTGTCTCGCTTGTTCGACAAGCTCGGCGCCACCAACCGGGTTCAGATCGCGATCACCGTCCACGACGCCGGGCTGGTCTGAGCGAACGCTGGTCGAGCCGCCGGAGCCGCTAGGCGGAGGCGTGTCGAGACCAACACAGTCCCCTCGGCGCTCGACCAGACCGTGTTGGTCTCGACACGCTCGCTTCGCTCGCGGCTCGACCAGCGGGGGAATCAGACGTCGTAGACAGCTCCCGTGGCCGCCAGCTCGGTCGGCCCGTCGTACGCCGAGCGCGCCTCGCGGAGGGCGTCGGCGGAGTCGTGCCAGGGCGGGACGTGGGTGACGACGAGCTTCTTCACATGGGCCTTGGTGGCGTACTCGCCCGCGTGGACGCCGGTGATGTGCACCCCGGGCGGGTTCTCGACGCCGTCGCGGAAGGCGGCCTCGCAGACGAACAGGTCGGCGTCGGTGGCGATGTCGAGCAGCGCCTCGGTCTCGGCGGTGTCGCCGCTGTAGGCGATGACCTTGCCGTGCGCCTCGATCCGGAGTCCGTACGCATCGACCGGATGCTCCACGGCCGTCGGAATGATCCGAAAAGGACCGAGATTGATCGGCCCGGTGTAGGTCGAGAACGCGAACTCCTCGCGCATCCCGGGGCGCTTGGGCAGGTCGTAGGCCTTCGCCAGGCGCCGGCCCGTGCCCTTCGGACCGTAGACGGGGATCGGCGGCTGCGGGCCGGTCGGGTGCCACTTGCGGAGCACGTAGTAGGAGGTCATGTCGACGCAGTGGTCGGCGTGCAGGTGCGAGAGCAGGACCGCGTCGATCAGCAGCGGGTCGATGTAGCGCTGCAGGACCCCGAGCGCGCCGTTGCCCATGTCGAGCACGATCCGCCAGGTCCGTCCGGCATCATCGTCGGCCTCGACGAGATAGCAGGAGGCAGGGCTGTCGGGCCCGGGATAGGAGCCCGAGCATCCGATGACGGTCAGCCGCATCCCGGAGGTCATCCCATCCCCCCGGCGAACTGCTGGGCGGCGGCGAGCTCCGGACCGAGGAACCGGGCGCCGATCGCCTTGAACTCGGCGGGGTTGCCGGTGGTCAGGAACGTGTAGGTCGGCTCCCCGCCCTCACGCATCAGGTCGTGCTCGGCCAGGACGCGGTAGACGTCCTTCGCCGACTCCTCGGCACTGCTGACCAGCGTCACGTTGTCGCCCATCACATAGGAGATCACACCAGTCAGGAGCGGGTAGTGGGTGCACCCGAGGATCAGCGTGTCGACCCCGGCGCTGGTCAGCGGGTCCAGATATTCGTGCGCGGCGGCCAGGAGCTCGTCGCCGCCGGTGATGCCGGCCTCGACGAACGGGACGAACCGGGGGCACGCCCGGGTGTGCAGGGAGACGTGGGGAGCCGCGGCGAAGGCGTCGTCGTAGGCCATCGACTCGGCCGTCGCACGGGTGCAGATGACCCCGATTCGGCCGGTGCGGGACGCGGCGACGGCGCGGCGGGTCGCCGGCAGGATGACCTCGACGACGGGCAACGGCCGGTAGCGCTCCCGGGCATCGCGCAGCATCGCGGCCGAGGCCGAGTTGCACGCGATGACCAGCGCCTTCACGCCCTGCGCGACGAGATGGTCGAGGCACTCCAGGGCATACTCGCGCACCTCGGCGATCGGCTTGGGGCCGTAGGGGGCGCGGGCGGTGTCGCCGACGTACAGGATCGACTCGTGGGCGAGCTGGTCGATCACCGAGCGCGCCACGGTGAGACCGCCGAACCCCGAGTCGAAGATCCCGATCGGGGCGTCGCGATCGGGCTGGGCTGAGCCCAGGGACGAGGTCGAACCCAGTGACGAGACGGACTGCACGATCGTCAAGGCTAGGCCCAAACACCGCCTCTTCGCAGTGCCGGGGGTCACTCGAGACATACCCGAGATCCATCTCACGTTCATGTGCGGCGCGCGAAACTGTTGTTAACGTCCGGTTATGACGATTTCGGGACGGTCGCTGGTGCTGGTGGTCATGATCGCCCTGCTGGGCATCACGTTTGCGGTCGTCGAGCTGCCCGGGCGGACCGCGCAGGCGGCGACGGCGAAGCGGGTGCTGGCGATCTCCGTCGACGGTCTCAGCGTGACCGCGATCGACAGGCTGGGCCCGAAGAACCTGCCCAACCTCTACCGGCTGATGCGGGGTGGCGCCTCGACCCGCGAGGCGCGCAGCGAGTACGAGCAGAACGTCACCCTGCCCAACCACACCTCGATGGTCACCAGCCGCCGGATCACCCGGTCCGCCCACGGCCACGGGGTCACCTGGAACACCGACCGGTCGTGGATGACGGTGCAGGAGGCCGCCGGACATCCGGTCTCGTCGGTCTTCAGCCAGGTCGAGCGGACCGGTCGGAGCAGCGCCCTGTTCGCCTCGAAGTCGAAGTTCGGCCTCTTCGACCGCTCCTGGCCCTCGATCGACCGGTTCGTGGTCGACGGCGACGCCGACCTGGTCAACCGGGCAGCGCGCGACCTGGCGGACAAGAAGCGCGCCTTCACCTTCGTCCACCTCGGCTCCCCCGACCACTACGGCCACCGCGACGGCGGGATGAGCGCGGCCTACCGGACCTCGCTGATCCGCACCGACGCCCGCATCGGCAGGCTGCTGAAGACGATCGACTCCTCGGCCACGCTGAAGCGGTCGACGTACGTCATCCTCACCGCCGACCACGGCTTCAAGGCCGGCGCCAAGGACCACGGCGCGCACCTCTACGCGAACTACCGGATCCCGTTCGTCGTGTGGGGTCCCGGGGTCGCTCGCGGCGCCTCGCTCTACCGCCTCAACCCGGACTTCCGGGCGCCGGGGACGAGCCGGCCGACGTACGCCGGCAGGCAGCCGATCCGCAACGGCGACCTCGGCAACCTGGCCCTCGACCTGCTCGGCCTGGGGCCCATCCCTGGCAGCACATTGAACTCAACCCAGTCGCTAGACATTCGCTGAGCGTTCGCCCGGGGCGCCATCGGGTTCACTTAGGGTGTGCCGGTGCGTCGCCTCTTCCCTCTCCTCTCCGTCGGGATCTTCCTCGTCGTCGTGCTCGTCGTGGCCCTCACCGCGCTGCCCGACCGGGACGGCGGCGGTGGCGACAGTGGCGGCGGTGGTGGCGGCGCCGACGGTGGCGGTCGACCGGAACGCGAGGCCACCCAGGTCGACCGGAAGGTGCTCGCGATCTCGATCGACGGGCTCAACCCGGATGCGTTGACGAAGCTGGGGCCGGCGAAGACGCCCAACATCCACCGGCTGATCGACGAGGGCGCCTCGACGCTCAACGCCCGCACCGCCTACGAGAAGAACATCACCCTGCCCAACCACACCGGCATGGTCACCAGCGACCCGATCGACGCCGACGAGGGCGGCCACGGGGTGACCTGGAACGTCGGCGACCCGACCAGGTCGATTGCGAAGAACGAGGACTCGGTGTTCACCGTCGCCCACGAGGCCGGGCTCAGCACCGGGGTCTTCGTGACGAAGCAGAAGTTCGAGCTGTGGCAGCGGACCTGGGAGGACGACATCGACCGATACGTGCCGATCGACGACCACGACGAGCTGGTCCCGGAGGCCGCCGAGGACCTCGCCGACGAGCGGCGCGACCTCACCTTCGTACATCTGTCCCTGCCCGACGTCGCCGGTCACGAGTTCGGCGGGATGTCGCCGGAGTATCTGGATGCCGTCGAGGAGTCGGACGCCCAGGTCGGCGAGTTCCTCGACGTCGTCGACGCCGATCCCGGGCTGGCGAAGGAGCTCGACGTCATCCTCACCGCCGACCACGGCTTCAAGCCGGGCATCACCAACCACTCCGAGAAGGTCTACGAGAACTACCGGATCCCCTTCATCGTGTGGGGCCCGGACGCCGGCGCGGGCACGGACCTCTACGAGCTCAACGCCGACGACTACCGCGACCCCGGCAAGGGCCGCCCCGACTACGAAGGCCCTCAGCCCGTACGCAACGCCGACCTCGGCAACCTGGCCCTGGATCTCCTCGGCCTCGGACCGATCGGGACCAGCGACATCGGCAAGGACCAGACGCTCGACGTCACATGACGTTGTCGTAACCGTCCACGAGCACACACGCCCCTGAGGTACGTTTCGAACGTAACCTCCCCAAGGAGCGTGCGATGTCAGTCACCCGGATGGCTCGGGCAGCTTTACGCAGAGATCGTCGTGTCCGGCGGGTCACGATCATCGGCGCCGGCATCGGCGGCCTGACCCTCGCCGTCGAGCTGCGCCGCCGGGGTCTCGAGGTCGAGGTGTACGAGGCCGCGACCGACCCGCACCCGACCGGCGACGCCGTGCTGCTGCCGGCCAACGCGACCAGGCTCCTGGAGCGCATCGGTCTCGAGCCGGGCCTCGGTGAGGCGGCGGCGACCGTCGACGGCCTGGTCTGGCGCGACGGCCACACCGGCGCCGCGATCGGCAGGGTGCTCTCCGCCGCGGAGTATGCGGACCGCGCCGGGGCGCCCTGCTACGGCATCGGTCATGCCGACCTGCGTGCGCTCCTGAGCCGGGCCTTCGGCACCGACGGGCTCCACCTCGGCCACCGTCTGGTCGAGCTCACCGACTCCGGCGACGGACCCGTGACCCTGGAGTTCGCCGGCGGCGGGTCGGTCGAGGCCGACCTGGTCATCGGCGCCGACGGGCCCGGATCGATGCTGCGCGAGCACGTCGTCGGCTACGACGACGCGCAGTTCTCCGGCTGCATCGCCTGGCGCGGGATCGTCCCGCGATCGCGGCTCACCCTGCTCCCCGATCCCGACCGTGTGCAGCTGTGGACGGGAGCCGACGGCCATCTGATGCATCATCCCGTCGGCAACGGCGACCACGCGTTCTGGCTGGTCAAGAGGCAGCTCGGACCCTGGGCACCGGACTCGTGGTCCTGGCCGGCCGACCCCGACGAGCACGTGCACGCGTACGCCGGCTGGCATCCGGCCGTGGTCCAGATGATCTCCGCGGCACCATGCTCGGAGCACTGGGCCCTCTTCCACCGTCCGCCCCTGGCCACCTGGTCGCGCGGCCGCGTCACGTTGCTCGGCGACGCCGCTCACCTGATGGCGCCCCACCACGGCCAGGGTGCCGCCCAGGCGATCGAGGACGCGATCGTCCTGGCCGAGTGCCTCGCCACCGACGACGACACCGGCCGCGCCCGCGCGACCTACGAGGTACGCCGCCGCGACCGCACCCGCCGGCTCCAGATCGCCTCGCTGGCCGCCGCCGACGTCCTCCACCTCCCCGACGGTCCCCGCGCTCAGGCCCGCAACAAACGGCTCGGGTCGCCCGATGCGTACGACCGCCATCTCGCCTGGATCCACGAGCACGACGCCGCCCTCCCGTAACCCCGGAGCCCGCTGCCGCGTTGCTCAGATGTGAGAGCCTTCCTCGGACGCCAGGGCTTCATGGCGCTCGGCATCTGGGCGATGTACGCATCGGCCATCGCCGTAGCGCTGGTCCAGCTCGGCTCCACCCCCGAGGCCGACCGTCCTCTCGCCCCCGGCAGCCCCGCCGCCCTGATCCAGCAGCACGACTGCTGGAGCGCCAAGGCCCCGCGTGACATGACCGGCCGGCTCCCCGCCCACGCCATCGTCGCCACCGGCCCCGCCCCGCAATACGTCGACGCCCACCTCACCGGCAAGGCCCTCGACCAGGTCTTCACCGGCGAGGACCACGGCCTCGTCGTCTACGCCTTCTGCCGCTGACGCCCGGCTCGAGACCAACCCGGTCCCTGACGCGCTCAGACGGGCCGTGTTGGTCTCGACACGCTCGCTCGCGCTCGCGGCTCGACCAGCCGTGGCCTCCCGCTGGTCGAGCCGCCGGAGCCGCTAGGCGGAGGCGTGTCGAGACCAACACGGTCACCTACGGCGACCGTTTGCCACGGCGGCGAGCCAGGTCGTGCAGCCGATCGAGCTCCCCGGCTATCAGCGCCTCGCGCTTGGCCCGGCTCCACCCTTGGACCTGTTTCTCACGTTCGTAGGCACCGAGGATCGTCTGATGCTCTTCGGCGTACGCCAGGGTCACCGGCAGGCGTCGGACATTGAACTCGGCACCGAGGCCAGCGTTGTGCTCGGCGATGCGTCTCTCCAGGTCGTGGGTGCTTCCGACGTAGAGCATGTGATCGCGGCAGCGGAGTATGTACATGTAAGGCATGACGCGATTCTGGGCGCGACCACCGACAGTTTTCGCGGCAGGTGACCGTGTTGGTCTCGACACGCTCGCTGGCGCGAGGGTCTGAACGAAGTGGCCCTCGACCAGCGGGTCGATCAGGCCCAGAGCTGGCCCTCGAGGCCTTCCTCGGCCTCGTCGATGGTGCCTTCGTACGCCCCGGTGGAGAGGTATTTCCAGCCACCGTCGGCGACGACGAAGGCGATGTCGGCCTTCTCGCCCGCCTTGAGGGACTTGGCGGCCTGGGCGAGGGCGGCGTGGAGGATGGCGCCGGTGGAGATGCCGGCGAAGATGCCTTCCAGCTCCAACAGCTCACGCACCCGGCGGACGGCGTCGCGCGGACCCACCGAGAAGCGGGCGTCGATCAGGGAGGCGTCGTAGAGCTCGGGGACGAAGCCCTCGTCGAGGTTGCGCAGGCCGTAGACAAGCTCGCCGTAGCGGGGCTCGGCGGCCACGATGCGTACGTCCGGCTTGGCGGAGCGGAAGTAGCGGCCGACGCCCATCAGGGTCCCGGTCGTGCCGAGCCCGGCGACGAAGTGGGTGATCGCGGGGAGGTCGGCGAGGAGCTCGGGGCCGGTGCCCTCCTCGTGCGCGCGGGCGTTGGCGGAGTTGCCGTACTGGTAGAGCATCACCCAGTCGGGGTGCTCGGCGGCCAATCGCTTGGCGGCCCGGACGGCCTCGTTGGAGCCGCCGGCGGCGGGCGAGGAGACGATCTCGGCACCCCACATCCGCAGCAGCTGACGCCGCTCCTCGGAGGTGTTCTCGGGCATCACGCACACGATCCGGTAGCCCTTGAGCTTGGCCGCCATCGCCAGCGAGATCCCGGTGTTGCCGGAGGTCGGCTCCAGGATCGTGCAGCCCGGGCGGAGCCTGCCGTCCTTCTCGGCCTCCTCGACCATGCGAAGAGCCGGGCGGTCCTTGATCGAGCCGGTGGGGTTCCGGTCCTCGAGCTTGGCCCACAGACGTACGTCGGGAGAGGGCGAGAGGCGGGGAAGCCCCACCAACGGGGTGCCCCCGACCGACGCCAGCAGGTTGTCGTAGCGCATGAGGTCCATCGTCGCATCAACCGATCGACTGATGCCCACTCGCGCCGATCGCCCGATCCGTGAGATCGCGTCACCGACCAGGCTGAAGGTATGCATCAGGAGCGAGAACCAGCGGTCGTCGTGGACGGCCTGCGCAAGACCTATGGCGAGAAGGTGGCGGTCGACGAGATCAGCCTGAGCGTCCACGAAGGCGAGATCTTCGGCATCCTCGGCCCGAACGGAGCAGGCAAGAGCACGACCGTCGAGTCGATCGCGGGCCTGCGGGTCGGCGACCGCGGCCGGATCCGGGTCCACGGGATCGACCCGTGGACCGACCGCGCAGCCGTGACGGAGGTGCTCGGCGTACAGCTCCAGGAGGCCAAGCTGCAGCCGAAGATCACGGTCCAGGAGGCGTTGGAGCTGTGGAGCGCCTTCTACCCCGACCCGGAGCCGTGGGCGCCGCTGGCCGAGCGGCTGGGCCTCGGCGGCCACCTGCGGCAGCGGTTCGAGAACCTCTCCGGCGGGCAGCAGCAGCGGCTCTCGATCGCCCTCGCGCTGATCGGCCGGCCGCGGGTCGTCGTGCTCGACGAGCTGACCACGGGCCTGGACCCGCGGGCCCGTCGCGAGGTGTGGGACCTGGTGCGGGACGTACGTGACCGGGGTGTGACCGTCCTGCTGGTCACCCACTCGATGGAGGAGGCGCAGACGCTCTGCGACCGGATCGCCATCGTCGACGCCGGCCGGATCCGGGCCCTGGGCACCCCGGCGGGGCTCATCGAATCCGCCTCCGCCGCCACGATCACCACCTTCGAGACCTCGGTCGCGATCGACCTCGCCTCCCTGCGCGAGCTCGACGGCGTCACCGCCGCGCGCAGCGCGAACGGCACCGTCACCGTCGAGGGCGCCGAAGGCGTCGCGCTCGCGGTCGTCGAGGCGCTGCGTACGCAGGGGGTGGCGCCACAGCGGTTCCGGGTCGCCGCCGGGAGCCTCGACGCCGCCTACCTCGACCTCACCGACACCTCGCCCGAGACCGACGCCATGGAGGCACTCCGATGACCAGCCCGACCGTCGCCGTGATCCGTACGGAGTCCCGGCTCTTCGCCCGCGAGCGGCTCTCGCTCTTCTGGATCGTCCTGTTCCCGAGCCTGCTGCTGGTTGTGCTCGGGGTCATCCCGAGCTTTCGCGAGGACAGCGCCGACCTCGGCGGTCGAAGCCTGATCGATGTCTACGTGCCGACCACCGTGCTGTTCTCGATGATCGCGGCATCGATCATGACGATGCCGGCGACGTTGACCGGCTACCGCGAGAGCGGGGTGCTGAGACGGCTCGGCACCACCCCGGTCAGCCCCTCGATGATCCTGCTCGGCCAGGTCCTGGCGCACGCCGCCGCCGTCGTGGCCTCGTCGGTCATCGCGATCCTTCTCGGACGGGTGGTGTTCGGGACGCCGCTGCCGGAATCGCTCCTGGGATACGTGGTGGCGTACGTCCTGGCCCTGGCCGTCTCGCTCGGGATCGGAGCGGCGATCACGGCCGTGTCCTCGACCGCCAAGGTCGGGCAGGTCGTGGGGATGGCGGCCTTCTTCCCGAGCATGTTCACCGCGGGGGTCTACTTCCCGATCGAGGCCTTCGGCGGCACGGTGCGGGACGTCATCTCGATGACTCCCTACGGTGCGGCCTCCAACGCGCTCAACGACGCCGCCGGTGGGAGCTTCCCCCAGCTGGTCGACCTGGCCGTGATGGGCGGCTGGGCCGTGGTGCTCTACCTGATTGCCGTGCGCGTCTTCCGCTGGGAATGAGAGGGTCTGACCATGACCTCGGCCGTCGAGCTCGAGCGGCAGTGGGACCGCAACCTGAAGGCATTGCCCTTCGTGCTGCTCACGCTCGCCACCATCGTCTGCGTCGCGACCTTCCCGGTGATAGGGCCGGACACGGTCGCGACCCGGGTCGTCTTCGGTGTGCTCGTGGCCGCGACCGCGGTGTGGACCTGGCGATGGACCTATGTCTACGCCCGCCCACATCCGGTCGGCTATATCGGACGCACCCTCCTCGTCGCGGCCCTCACCGTGATGCACCCGCTGTTCTGCATCTTCGCCTGGATCGGGTTCCTGGACGCCTTCGACTCGTTCCGCGGCCGGTGGCGATGGGTGGCGATGGCGGCCACCGCGCTGATCATGGCCACCGGGCAGACCGGCGGCGCACCGCCCTATGACGAGTGGTGGCAGAGCGTGCTGCTGCCCGTGCTGTTCGTCCTCAACTTCGGGCTGGCCTCGCTGATGAGCCGTTACAGCCTCCATCTCGACGCGGTCAGCCAGGAGCGAGCCGAGACGATCACCCGTCTGGAGCTCGCGCGCGCCGAGAACGAACGGCTGCAGGAGCAGCTCCTCGCGCGCTCGCGCGAGAGTGGTGTGCGCGACGAGCGCGAGCGCCTGGCCCGCGAGATCCACGACACCATCGCTCAGTCCCTCGCCGGTGCCGTCGCCCAACTCCAGGCCGCCCAGGGGTCCGACGACGCCGAGGACGTACGCCGCCGAGTGGCCCGGGCCACCGAGATGGCCCGCACCGCACTGGTGGAGGCCCGGCGCTCCGTGCAGGACCTGACCCCCGCCGAGCTGGCCGACGCGGGCCTCGCCGACGCCCTCTCGACGTTGGTCGCCGGCTGGCGCGACGACCATGGCGTCGAGGCCTCCTTCGTCGTCGTCGGTGACGCCACGGCGCTGCACTCCGAGGTCGAGGCGACGCTGCTGCGGATCGCCCAGGAGGCCCTCGCCAACGTCGCCAAGCATGCCGGCGCGACCCGGGTCGGCATCACGCTCACCTTCGACGACGCGGACGTGATCCTCGACGTACGCGACGACGGCTCCGGCTTCGACCCGACCGCTCCGCGGCGCTCGTCCTCGTTCGGACTGGGCGTGATGCGCGACCGCGCCGAACGCCTGACCGGCGCCCTGACCCTGGAGTCCGCGCACGACGCCGGCACCGCCGTCTCCGCCAGCATCCCCGCTCTCCCCCGAGGACCCTCATGAGCGAGCGCCAGCGAGCGACGATCAGCGTCAGGCCGCCACGTCCGTATTCTTACGCCTGCGCTACGGAGGTGACGGCATGACTCAGATCAGGATCGTGGTCGCCGACGACCACCCGGTCGTACGCGACGGGGTGGTCGGAGTGCTCCGCGCGCAGGGCTTCGAGGTCGTCGGCCAGGCGGGAGACGGGGCGCAGACCCTGGCCCTCGTGGAACAGCTCGACCCGGACGTGCTCGTCCTCGACCTCCGGATGCCGGGCACCGGAGGGGTCGAGGTGATCGAGCGGCTCCGGGCGCGCGAGTCACGGGCCGGCGTACTCGTCCTGACGACCTTCGACACCGACTCCGACGTCGTCGCCGCGATCGAGGCCGGAGCCACCGGCTACCTGCTCAAGGACGCCCCGACGCACGACCTGATCGCGGCCGTCCGGGCGACCGCGGCCGGGGAGACGGTCCTCTCCCCCGCCGTCGCGACCCGGCTCGCCTCCCGGCTCCGCTCCCCCGGCCCGACTGCGCAGCTCAGCCCGCGCGAGCGCGAGGTGCTCACCCTGGTCGCCCGCGGCACGACCAACCGCGCCATCGCCGCGTCGCTCTTCGTCAGCGAGGCGACGGTCAAGACCCACCTGGGCCACATCTTCGACAAGCTCGGGGTCACAGACAGAGCAGCCGCGGTCGCACGAGCGTACGACCGCGGCATCCTGGGCTGAGAAACCGCTGCCCGCAGACCGAGTTACCTCGGTCTGGAGTCACTGCCTTCGCGGAACTCCGCGAAGGCAGTGAGCGCTCACCGAGTTACCTCGGTGAGCATCCACACCACTCAGCAGCCGCCGGCGACAGCCGGAAGGACGACGACCTGGTCGCCGTCCTTGAGCTCGGCGTCGAGACCGCCGATGAAGCGGACGTCCTCGTCGTTGATGTAGACGTTGACGAAGCGGCGCAGGTCGCCGTTGTCGATGAGGCGCTCCTTGATGCCGGAGTGGTTCGCCTCGAGGTCGTCGATGAGCGCGCTCAGGGTCTTGCCCTCGGCGCTGACTGCCTTCTCACCGGCGGTGTAGGTGCGGAGGATGGTCGGGATCTTGACCTCGATGGCCATGGGTTCGTTCTCCTAGATGTAGGTGGTGCGCGTCACGACAACGTCGCGACGATGCTGATTTCTTCCTCGGTGACGTTGCCGTCGACGATGCGGTAGGACCGGAACTCGACCGGACCCGCGTCATTTCCGTGCTCCCTGGTGCTGACCAGCACGTAGTGAGCGTTCGGCTCCATCGCGAGGCCGATGTCGGTGCGCGAGGGGTAGGCCTCGGTCGCCGTGTGGGAGTGGTAGACCACCACCGGCTCCTCGTCGTTGGCGTCCATCTCCTTGTAGAGCTGGAGCAGATCGGTCGAGTCGAACTCGTAGAAGGTCGGCGAGCCGGCGGCGTTGATCATCTCGATGAACCGCTCGGGCCGATCCGAGCCCTCAGGCCCCGCGACGATCCCGCACGCCTCGTCGGGATGGTCGCGCTTCGCGTGGGCGACGATCGCGTCGTACGTCGCCTGGTCGATGGTCAGCACAGGCTCAGCCTAGGCGGACCCGAACCGGATCCCGAACGTGACCGGCCCTCGGACTCCGGCCTGCCACCGCTCACCAACCGTGCTAGGCGACCGCGGCCAGGCCGCCACGTACGAGGTCGGCGTAGGCACCGCCCCGCAGCAGCAGCTCCTCGTGGGTGCCGACCTCGATGACCCGTCCGTGGTCGAGCACGGCGATCTGGTCGGCGTCGCGGACGGTGGAGAGGCGGTGGGCGATCGTGATCGTCGTACGTCCCTCCGCCAGGCGGCCCAGGGCCGCCTGGACCTCGCGTTCGGTGGTGTTGTCGAGCGCGGAGGTGGCCTCGTCGAGCACGAGCACGCGCGGGTCGCGCAGCAGCGTGCGAGCGATCGCCAGACGCTGCTGCTCACCGCCGGAGAAGCGGTGTCCGCGGGAGCCGACGAGCGTGTCGTAGCCCTCCGGGAGCCCGACGATCACGTCGTGGATCCGGGCCGCACGAGCAGCCGCCTCGATCTCGGCCTCGCTCGCCTCGGGGCGGGCGTGGCGCAGGTTGTCGCGCACGCTCGCGTGGAGCAGGTAGGTCTCCTGGGTGACCATGCCGACGTTGGCGGCCAGGTCGGCGAGGGTCAGACTGCGCAGGTCGACCCCGTCGAGCAGCACCCGACCGGAGGTCGGGTCGTGCAGCCGCGCGACCATCCCGGCGAGGGTCGACTTGCCCGATCCGGTGGCCCCGACCAGCGCCAGCGAGCCGCCCGCGGGCACCCGCAGCGAGATGTGTTCGAGGACGGGTTGCGCGCCGTCGTAGGAGAAGCCGACATCGTCGAGGACGACCTCCCCGCGAGCCTCGCCCAGCGGTACCGGCGAGGCCGGGTCGTCGATCTCGACCGGCAGGTCGAGATACTCGAAGATCCGGGAGAAGAGCGCCAGGGAGGAGGTCACGTCGACCCCGACGTTGAGCAGCCCCATCAGCGGCCGGAAGAGCGAGCCCTGGAGCGAGACGAAGGCGACCAGGGTCCCGATCGTCAACCCACCGGAGGTCGCCGGGAAGCCCGCGGCGACGTAGAGCGCGGCCGGCACCGCGGCGAAGATGACCTGCATGGTCGCCATCCGCCACCGCCCGGCGAGCTGACTGCGTACCTCCAGACCGACGAGGTCGTGGGAGGTCTGCTCGAAGCGGGAGGCCAGGGCCGGCGCGGCGCCCAGGGTCTTGGTCAGCAGGATGCCGCTGACCGAGAGCCCCTCCTCGACCTGCACGTGCAGGTCGGCCATCTTCGCCTGACGCTGCGTCGTCACCGCGTAGCGCATCTGTGCCACCTTGCGGGTGGTCCACACCGCCGGCGGCAGCACCACCAGCGAGATCAGCGCGAGCCGCCAGTTGAGCGCCATCATCGCGACCACGGTGCCGGTCACGACCGTGACGTTGGCGGCGATCGACGTCGCGGTCGAGGTGACCACCGACTGCATCGAGCCGATGTCGTTGACCAGCCGCGACTGCACCTCGCCACCCCGCGTACGGGTGAAGAAGTCGAGCGACTGGCGCTGCAGGTGCCCGAAGAGATCGGTACGCAGCCGGTGCATGACCCGCTGGCCGACCTCGGTCGAGATCAGCGTCTGGGCTACCCCGAGGGCGGCGGAGGCGATGGCGACGAGCACCATCGCGGCGACGCAGAGCAGGAGCAGCGTGGTGTCACGCTCGGGCAGGGCGGTGTCGATGACGTGCTTGACCAGGAACGGCTGCGCCAGCCCGATCACCGAGCTGACCACGATCAGCGCCACGACGAGAAGCAGGCGCCCACGGTAGGGCGCGAAGAGCCGCGCGATCCGGCGCAGCGAGACCGGCTTGGCCTCGAGCTGGGCGCGGTCGGCGCGCTTGTTCTGGGGGTCACGGCCGGAACGGCCGGGTCCTTCGGAAGACTTGTACGGGTGCGGGTCACTCATCCGATCACCTCGATCCTAATTACTGAGGTTGACTCACAATGAGGCTAACGCACGATGGGTTAGGGTTATTCCTGTGGACGAGACCGCCGACCTGCTGATGGCGGCAGCACGCACCCTCCGCCGCCGCTTCGGCGAGGCGACCGCCCGTTGGGGGATCACCCCCTCGCAGAGCCGAGCCCTGCGGATCGTGCTCGCCGCCGACGAGCCGATACGGCTCTCGGCCCTCGCCGAGCGGCTCCGCATCGTCCCGAGGTCGGCCACCGAGGTCGTCGACGGCCTCGAGGGCCACGGCCTGGTCGCACGCCGGCCCGATCCGGCCGACCGCCGGGCGGTCTGCGTGGTCGCGACCGAGGAGGGCGTACGCCTGGGACGGCTGATCGAGGATGCCCGCCAGCAGGCCGCCGACGAGCTCCTGCGGCCCCTTCCCGAGGAGGACCGGGCGACGCTCACCCGCATCCTGGTCACCC
Organism: Nocardioides sp. NPDC059952; assembly: GCF_042730435.1. Classification (NCBI taxonomy): domain Bacteria; kingdom Bacillati; phylum Actinomycetota; class Actinomycetes; order Propionibacteriales; family Nocardioidaceae; genus Nocardioides; species Nocardioides sp. NPDC059952. Next base: position 74,938 of record NZ_JBHWLY010000020.1, read on the forward strand.
TGCTGGACGGTCGTACGACCGGACGCTAGGGCGCGTCGGTCAGGCCGCGGCCCACAGGGCTTCGACGATGGTCTCCTGCAGGATCCCGACCCACTGGTAGATCCCGTAGACCTGGCCGGCGGGATCGTCGTCGGGCAGCGAGTCCCAGAAGTCCTCGTCGCCCTCCTCGACCCCGAGCCGGGTCGCGAGCGCGAGCCGGATATCGGTGAAGGAGCGCATCCACGCCTCGGCGTCGGCGATCGACAGCTCGACGTCGATGACCAGCCCGTCCTCGTTGAGCTCGGGCGGGAGCCCGGCCTCCTCCAGCTCGTCGATGATCGTCGAGGCGGCACGCGCCTTGCCGTCGCGCAGGCCACCCTCGGTGAACCGCCGGAACTCCCCGGCCGCCTCCTCGTCGTTGCCGTAGGCGGAGGGGAAGAGCCGCTTCAGCACCGGGTCCTCGGGCTCGGTGGTCGGCCCCGAGAAGTCGAGCAGCGCCTCGAGCGGGTCATCGCTCTCGGCCGGGGCGGCGACCTCGTTGCGCAGCAGCTCGACGAGCTGAGAGGCCAGCGAACGGAGCAGGTCGGCCTCGAACCCGGAGAAGGTCGCGATGATCTGCTTGCCGCGGCGGTGGTAGCTGAACCCGCCCATCAGACGGGGTCCCCGCAGCGTTGTTCGGTGGAGGAGCGCAGCGGGGGAACCGAAGAACGCTGTGGGGTGTTCATTCCTGCTTCTCCAGCGTCGCCCACAGACCGTATTCATGCATCGCCTGCACGTCGCGCTCCATCTCCTCGCGCGACCCGGTGGAGACGGCCGACTTGCCGTCGTTGTGCACCTCCATCATCAGCTTCTCCGACTTCTTCTTGGAGTAGCCGAAGTACTTCTGGAAGACGAAGGTGACGTACGACATCAGGTTGACCGGGTCGTTCCAGACGATGGTCACCCACGGTGTCGACGGGGCGACGAGATCATCGATCTCCGGCTCGTCGAGCTCCACGGGGCTTGGCGCGCTCATGCAGTCCATCGTGCCACGATGTGCTCGTGGACTCGACAGCGGACTCGACCGCGCTCCTGACAGATCACTACGAGCTGACGATGCTCCAGGCAGCCCTGAAGGCGGGCACCGCGGAGCGCCGTGCCGTCTTCGAGCTGTTCCCCCGGCGCCTGGCCGGCGGGCGGCGCTACGGCGTGGTGGCCGGGGTCGGGCGCGCGCTCGACGCGCTCGAGGCGTTCCGCTTCGGCTCGGAGCAGCTGGCGATCCTGGAGGGCGTCGTCGACGGCCCGACCCTGGAGTGGTTGGCCGGCTACCGCTTCACCGGCGACATCTGGGGGTACGCCGAGGGCGAGACCTTCTTCCCGCAGTCGCCCCTGCTCGTGGTCGAGGCCAGCTTCGCCGAGGCGGTCGTCCTGGAGACGGTGCTCCTCTCGATCTACAACCACGACTCGGCCATCGCCACCGCGGCATCCCGGATGACGATGGCGGCCGGTGAGCGCCCGTGCATCGAGATGGGCTCGCGCCGCACCCACGAGGCGGCCGCGATCGCCGCCGCCCGAGCGGCCTACGTCGCCGGCTTCACCGCCACCTCCAACCTCGCCGCCCGCGCCCGCTTCGGCGTGCCGACGACCGGCACCTCCGCACACGCCTTCACCCTCCTGCACGACACCGAGGAGCAGGCCTTTCAGGCCCAGATCGCCTCCCTCGGAAAGGGCACCACGCTGCTGGTGGACACCTACGACATCGCCGAGGCGGTGGCCAAGGCCGTCGAGGTCGCCGGTCCCGAGCTCGGTGCGGTGCGGATCGACTCCGGCGACCTGGGGCTCCTCGCCCATGACGTACGTCGCCAGCTGGACGACCTCGGCGCGACCGAGACGAAGATCATCGTCACCAGCGACCTGGACGAGTACGCCATCGCCGGCCTCGCGGCGGCCCCCGTCGACGGCTACGGCGTCGGCACCCAGCTGGTCACCGGCTCCGGCCATCCGACGGCCGGCTTCGTCTACAAGCTGGTCGCCCGTGAGGGTGCCTCCGGCGACCTCGAGCCGGTCGCCAAGAAGAGCGCCGCCAAGGCCTCGATCGGCGGCCGGAAGTACGCCTTGCGCCGCCGCAACCGCAAAGACGTCGCCGACGCCGAGGTGATCGGCATCGGCACCGCTCCTCAGGGCGACAACAACGACCGTCCGCTCCTCACCCAGCTGGTCCGGAAGGGCGAGGTCGTCGGCCGCGAGCCCCTCGACGCCGCGCGCGAGCGCCACCGGGCCTCGGTCGCCGAGCTCCCGGTCATCGCCCACTCGCTCCTGAAGGGCGACCCCGCGATCCCGACGCTCTTCCAGTAGAGCCGGTCTAGGCTGACGTCCATGACGCGTGCACTGATCGTGGTCGACGTACAGAACGACTTCTGCGAGGGCGGTTCCCTGCCGGTCGACGGCGGGGCCCGGGTGGCCTACGACATCGGTCAGCTGCTGCGGGACCGGGCGGCGAGCAAGGAGCCGGAGCAGACGTACGGGCTGGTCGTGGCGACCAAGGATCACCACATCGATCCGGGCGACCACTTCGGCAACCCGCCGGACTACGTCGACTCCTGGCCGGCGCACTGCGTGGTCGGCACCGACGGTGAGGCGTTCCACCCCAACCTCGACCCGGTCACCTTCGACGAGATCTTCCGCAAGGGAGAGTACGCAGCCGCCTACTCCGGCTTCGAGGGCGCGGCCACCGGCGGGGCCACCCTGACCGACTGGCTCCGGGCCCGCGGAGTGGAGGAGGTCGACGTGTGCGGACTGGCGACCGACTACTGCGTACGCGCCACCGCGCTCGACGCCCGAGCCGCCGGTTTCCACACCACGCTGCTCGCCGAACTGGCCGCCGGCGTGGCTCCGGCAAGCACCTCGGCCGCCATCGAGGAGATGCGCTCGGCCGGTATAACGGTCTCGTGACAGAATTGGGAATTTTCGGGAGATAGAAATCACCCGACGGTCTATTCTCTCTCGAATGGCTCGGATCTCGGCGACAGCCCCACTTCACGAACCCCACTTCCGCTGGTTCTTCGCTTCTCGATCGATCAACCTGGTGGGCAACTTCATGGCGCCCGTCGCCCTGGCCTTCGCGGTCATGGAGGTCAGTGACGCCCCGATCGCGATCGGCGCCGTCCTGGCGGCCCGCACCATCCCGATGATCATCTTCATGCTCATCGGCGGCGTGCTCGCCGACCGGATCGGCCGAGCCCGGATCCTGTTCGCCTCCAACCTGGTCTCGGGGCTGAGCCAGGCGGTCGTCGCTGTCCTCGTCATCGCCGGTGTCGCCGAGCTGTGGCACCTGATCGCACTCTCCGCACTCAACGGCATCGTCTCCGCCGCCGGCCTGCCCGCCCAACAGGGGATCATCCCGCTCGTGGTGCCTCGCACCATGCTGCAGGAAGCCAACGTACTGATGTCGCTGACCCGGGCGGTCGTCGCGGTCGCCGGTCCCGGCACCGCCGGCCTGCTCGTCCTCAGCGTCGGCGCGGGCTGGGCGCTCGCGCTCGACGCCGCCACCTGGATCATCGCCGCCGCCCTGTTGCTCCCTGTCAAGATCGAAGGCTCGGTCACCAAGGCGGCCTCGGTCGTCGGCGACCTGCGCCTGGGCTGGGACTACTTCCGCACGACGAGCTGGTTGTGGCTCTGCGTCGGCGCCGCGACCATGCTCAACGCGCTCTACGAGGGCGGGCTGCTCACGCTCGGTCCGCAGCGGGCCGAGAGCTCGGCGCTGGGCGCGGGCGGCTGGGGCCTGATCCTGACCTTCCAGGGGATCGGCGTGCTCGCCGCGACGCTCGTGCTGATGAAGGTCCGGCTCGAGCGGCCGCTGTTCTACGGCATGATCGGCATGGCCCTGTTCGGGCTGCCGATCGCCGCACTCGGCTTCTCCACCGACCTCACCGTGCTGTTGCCCGCCGCCGCCCTCTCCGGCGCCGGCATCCAGGTCTTCAGCCTCGGCTGGCAGCTGTCGATGCAGGAGAACGTCCCGAGCGACCTGCTCTCCCGGGCCTCTTCCTACGACCAGCTCGGCACCTACATCGCCATCCCCGTCGGACAGCTGGCCATGGGGCCGCTGGCCGCTGCGTACGGGATCGAGAACATGCTCGCGATCGCCGGCATCGCCTACGTGGTGATCTCCCTCGCCACGCTGCTGAGCCCGGCCGTACGCCACCTGAACCGGGTCTCCTTCCCGGCCCCGGAGCGCAACGGCGCGCCGGCCCACTAGGGACCTACGACGCAGGCGTCGCGCTCTCCAGGAGCGAGCGCAGCAGGTCGACCAGGCTGGTGACCGAGAGATCGGGGTCGAACGCACGCTGGACGCCGAGCCCGATGCCGAGGGAGAGCAGCTGGACCGCCGCGTCCTCGGCCGGTGAGGCGAGTCTCAGGCCGAGGTCGGCGGCCTGCTGCTCGATGAGTCCGGCGATGGCCGCAGTGAGCTCACGGCGCCGTTCGGCGAGCTGCTGGCTCACCCCCGGGACGCGGCGGGTGCTGGTCGCGAACTCGACCTCGAGCGCGGTCCAGCCGACGTCGCCGATGTTGGCCTCGGCCCACGCCGCGAAGGCGTCGATCCGGCCCTCGACGGTGTCGACGCCGCTGACGGCGTCCGCCAGGGACTCTGCCCGCTCCCGGTGGATCACGTCGAGCACGGCGAGGCCGAGCTCGTCCTTGGTGGAGAAGTTCGAGTAGACCGCTCCCTTCGAGAAGCCCGCCGTGGTGGCGACCTTGTCGAGCGAGGTCGCGTTGTAGCCGTCCGAGAGGAACAGCTGGCGTGCGGTCGCAATGAGACGCTCCCGCGTCTGTGCGTGCGACTCCTTGCGCGTGATCCGGCCCACGGGTGAGATCTTATCAGTTCGGGGTACCGCTGGTATTCAAATACCGTTAGTATCCGAATATGACTCGACGACGCGCACTCGCCATCGGCTGCGGCGGCACTCTCGGCTTCGCCTGGACGGCCGTGGCCCTCCGCGTCCTGGAGGAGGCGCTGGACTGGGACGTCCGCACGGCCGACGTCCTCGTCGGCACGTCCGCGGGCTCGGAGATCGTCGCGGCCCTCGGCTCCGGCCGTACGCCGCAGGACCTCCTCGACGCGCTCGACGGGGCACCGGGCGCCGACCCCGTCCTGGCGGCCCACGTCGCCGTCCATCCCGGCGCGGCGCCACCGGTGCCGGCACCCGCGCTGCCCGCGCTCGGCCTGGTACGTCCCGGCCTCTCCCGCCGCTCGCCCTACAGCGCACTGGCGGGCCTGCTCCCCCGCGGCCGCGGCGACGCCGGCTGGCTGCGGGCGTACGGCGACGCGCTGGCCGGACCCGACGGCTGGGTCGACCACCCCGCGACCTGGCTGGTCGCGGCGGACGCGGCCACCGGCGAGCGGGTGGCGTTCGGCTCCACGGACGCCCCCTCGGCCACCCTGGGCGCGGCGGTCGCGGCCTCCTGGGCGATCCCCGGCTGGTTCCCGCCGGTCGAGATCGCGGGCCGTCGCTACGTCGACGGCGGTGCCGTCTCCTCCGTCTCGGCTGACCTCCTCCTCGGCCAGGCGGTCGACGAGGTCGTCGTGGTCGCCCCGATGACCACCGAGGGCGGCGTTCCCGCCCGTGGCCTCGACCGGATCGAGCGCCTGCTTCGCTCCCAGATGACCGCCGTGCTCGACCGCGAGGTCGCGCAGCTCCGGGAGAGCGGCGTACGCGTCGTCCGGGTCGAGCCCGGGCCTGCGGAGCTGGCCGCGATGGGCCCGAACTTCATGGACCTCGGGCGCCGCGAGGCCACCCTCGCCGCGGCCCGCCGAAACCTCCCCGGCCGCGTCGCGGCCGCGCTCGAAGGAGCAGATGCATGAGCACCCATCACGAGGTCGTCGTCATCGGCGCCGGCATCTCCGGCATCGCGGCCGCGATCAAGCTACGCGAGGCGGGCGTCGAGGACGTCGTCATCCTCGAGAAGGCCGACACCTACGGTGGCACCTGGCGGGCCAACACCTATCCGGGGTGCGCGTGCGACGTACCGTCCAACCTCTACTCGTTCTCGTTCGCGCCCAACAGCGACTGGTCGCGGGTCTACGGCAACCAGCCCGAGATCCTCGCCTACATCGACGGCGTAGCCCGGGACCGAGGGCTCGAGGACATCACCCGGTTCGGGGTCGAGGTCTTCGGCGCGACCTGGGACGCGGACTCCGCGACGTGGCACCTGGACACCAGCGAGGGCGAGGCCACCGCACGTTTCCTCGTCGCCGCGGCCGGTCCGTGGAACGAGCCGAACATCCCCGACCTGCCCGGCCTGGAAGGCTTCCCCGGCGAGGTCTGGCACTCGGCCCGGTGGAACCACGACGTCGACCTCGACGGCAAGCGGGTCGCCGTCATCGGTACCGGCGCCTCGGCCGTCCAGTTCGTCCCCCGGATCCAGAAGCGGGTCGCCGCTCTGCACCTCTTCCAGCGCACCGCCCACTGGGTGCTGCCCAAGGTCGACCATCCGGTCCCCGACGCGGAGAAGTGGGTCAAGCGCAACGTGCCCCTCTTCGAGAAGGCGCTCGGCGCGGTCGAGTACGCCGCGATGGAGACCGTCGGCGTCGCCTTCCACCGCCCCAAGCCGCTGATGCACGGGCTGCAGAAGATCGGCGAGGCCTACCTGCGCGCCGCCGTCCGCGACAAGGAGCTGCGCGCCAAGCTGACGCCCGACTACCTGCTCGGCTGCAAGCGGATCCTCTTCTCCAACAACTACCTCCAGTCGCTGACGAAGCCCAACGTCGAGGTCCACGCGACCGGCGTCGAGCGGGTCGAGGGCGCGCGCGTGATCGGCGCCGACGGCAGCACCGCGGAGGTCGACGCGATCATCCTCGGCACCGGCTTCCACATCCTCGACATGCCGGTCGCCGACCTGATCCGTGGAGCCGACGGCCGCACGCTCGCAGAGCACTGGGCCGGCTCCCCCGAGGCCTACCAGGGCACCTCGGTCACCGGTTTCCCGAACGCTTTCGTGGTGCTCGGCCCGAGTCTCGGCACCGGTCACGGCTCGGCGTTCGCCGTCGCCGAGTCGCAGGTGGCGATGATCACCGAGGCCATCACGACCGCCCGCGCAGAAGGCTGGGCGAAGCTCGACGTCAGTCCGCGGGCCCAGGCCGCGTACGTCGAGGACGTGCAGGCCGCACTCACCGGCACCGCCTACAGCGGCGCGTCCTGCCACAGCTACTTCATCGACGCCAACGGTCGCAACAGCTTCTCCTGGCCGTGGTCCACCGGCGAGCTGGTCCGCCGGATCAGCCGCTTCGACCCGGCCGACTTCGAGATCACGGTCCACGAGACAGAGCACAAGACGGAGCACAAGACGGAGCACAAGACGGAGGAAGTGAGCGCATGACCCGCTACCCCAGGATCGACCTCGACGGCGCCCTCGTCGTCATCACCGGCGCGGCCCGCGGCATCGGCCTAGCCACGGCGAGCGAGTTCGTCGCGGCCGGCGCACGGGTCGCCCTCGGCGACCTCGACGACACCTTGGCGCGGGACGCGGCGGCAGGCCTCGGCGAGAGCGCCAGCGGCCACCGGCTCGACGTCACCGACAAGCAGTCCTACGCCGACTTCCTCGCCGCCGCGGAGGAGGCGCACGGCAGGCAGGTCGACGTCCTGGTCAACAACGCCGGCGTCATGCCCAACGGCTCCTTCCTCGACCAGGAGGACCGGATCGACCGGCTGACGATGGAGGTCAACGTCCACGGCGTCATCCACGGGATGCGGCTCGCGCTGCCCCAGATGATCGCCCGCGGCCACGGTCACGTCGTCAACGTCGCCTCGCTGGCGGGCAAGTTCCCGCTCAAGGGCCTGGCGGTCTACAACGCCAGCAAGTACGCCGTCGTCGGCCTCAGCGCGGCCACCCGGCTCGAGCTCGAGGGCACCGGCGTCTCGCTCACCACCGTGCTGCCGAGCGCCGTACGCACCGAGCTCTCCTCCGGCATCGACCTCGGCGTCCTCCCGGCGGTCGATCCCGAGGACATCGCGGCCGCGGTGGTGAGATCGGTCCGCAGCCGGTCCGCCGAGATCGCCGTCCCGTCCTACGTCGGCCTGGCCGCCAACGGCGCCCCGCTCGTCCCCGAACGGGTGATGCGGCTGATCCGACGCGCCGTCCACGACGACGCCGCGATCACCCGCGTCGACGGTGACGTACGCCGGGCCTACCTCGACCGCATCGAGGCGCAGTAGGCCTCACGCCCACTTGTCGGCGAGCGTGCGGATCACGTTGATGTTGCGGTTGGTGCTGATGGCGATGTGGCGCTCGACGACCGCGTTGGTGATCTTCGTCTGCTGGAAGCTCTCGGTGAGCAGGTGCACGGCGCGGCCGATGACATAGACCCGCTCGCCCTCCCCCGCCCGGGCGACCAGCGCGTCCCGGGAGCCGGAGTCGGTGAGCTCCTTGCACAGGAACACGAACTGCTTGCCCTCGTGCCCCATCCCCACCGCGGCGGCGTCGTTGGCGATCACCTTCAGCTCAGCGGGCGTCACGCAGATCGTCGGCACCTCGAAGAAGCGGTCGGCCGCGAAGGCCTCCTCCAGGATCGCCTCCATCTCGGCCCGGTCGCCGACCGGGTGGTCGAAGCGTACGTTGCCCGTGTTGATATAGGTCTCGACATCGGTTCCGCCCGCCCTCACCACGGCGGCGGAGATCGCCTGTTTCGGGAATTTCCGGTTCGCGCCGAGGTTGATGGCGCGCAGGAACGCGATCCAGGTGTGCCGTTCCGTAGTCATTCTCAGATAGTCTCCACCCGTTCACCGCGCCGCAACCCCCAACTCTGGATTCCGATCGATGCCTTCACAGCAGCTGCTTCCCTCGGAAGCCCCGACCGCTTCGGCGGAGACCCTGGACCTCTCCAGCGACCTCGTCGTCTACGCGGCGCGCCTCATGCGCCTGGTCCGCCGCGAGCTCGACCTTCCGGCCAGCGTCCGGGTCCTCACGATCCTCGACGCCATCGGACCGCTCGGCATCACCGACCTGGCCCGGGCCGACGGCTGCTCGCAGCCGACCATGTCTGCCCAGATCGCCCAGCTGGTGGAGACCGGCCTGGTCAGCAAGGAGCCCAACCCCGCCGACGCCCGCGCGAGCCTGGTGACGCTGACCGACGCCGGCCGCGCCGACCTCGCCGACGTACGTGAGCGCATCTCCCACCTCATCGCCGAGCGGCTGGAGTCGCGTCACCGCACCCAGGCCGACCTCGAGAGCGCCGTGGCGGTGCTGCGCGACCTCGTCGAGGGCGACTCCCCCAGCTAGGCGGACCAGCTAGGCGGACCCGGCCAAGGCCGCTGCCGCGGCGGCGACCACATCGGGATCGGTCACCCAGTGACCACCGTCGTCGGCGACTCCCAGCGCCACCCCGCCGCTCGTGACGACCCGTCGCTTGGCGGAGAGATGCACGCCCTCGACACCGAGCGCCGCGAGCGCGCTGATCGCGTCGACGGTCACGCCGCCTCCGGCCAGTACGTCCGGTCCGCCGACCGCGACCATCTCGGCGATCGTCGCCGCCCCCGCCGCGGCAGTCGGCGCGCCGCCTGAGGTGAGCACCCGGTCGACCACGCCGTCCAGTGCCCGGATCGCCGCGACCGGGTCCGCGCTGAGGTCGATCGCCCGGTGGAACGTCACCGTCGCCCCGTACGCAGCGGCAGCATCCGCCAGCTCCCTGACCAGTTCCAGGTCGGGCTCTCCGTGCGGGGTGAGCGCGCCGATCACGATCCCGTCGGCTCCGGCCTCCAGCACCGTCTCGACCTCGCGTCGCAGGAGGAGGCGCTCCTCGGTGGAGTAGCCGAACCCGCCCGGCCGAGGCCGGACGAGCACGTGCACACCCTGCCAGCCGTCATCGGCGTCGACGCCGCCGATCTCGTCGAGGACTCCCACGACCAGCCCCTGCGACGGCGTCACCCCACCGACCTCGAGGGCGGAGCAGAGCTCGACCCGGGTCGCGCCGGCCGCACGCGCGGCGAGCGCGCCTGCCACCGACGTCACGGCGATCTCGAGTGCTGTCATCGCGTCCTCACGGCAGACAGTGTGCCCGACCCCTCGACCCTCCCGCCGAGTCGGCTCGTCCTGACCGGTTCCGACGCC
>NZ_JBHWLY010000021.1:0-83896 GCF_042730435.1 Nocardioides sp. NPDC059952
TGTCTCGCGAAGCGAAGCGAGCGAGCCGGTCAGGATGAGCCGACTCGGCAGTTCTTTCAGAAACCTAGCTTGCGCAGCTGGCGCGGGTCGCGCTGCCAGTCCTTGGCGATCTTGACGTGCAGGTCGAGGTAGACCGGCATGCCGAGCAGCTCCTTGATCTGCAGGCGCGCGCGCTGCCCGACGTCCTTGAGCCGTGAGCCCTTGTGGCCGATCACGATGCCCTTCTGGGAGTCGCGCTCGACGTACAGGAAGGCGTGGATGTCCATCAGCGGCTTGTCCTCCGGGCGGTCCTCACGCAGGCGCATCTCCTCGACGACGACCGCGATGGAGTGCGGGAGCTCGTCGCGTACGCCTTCCAGGGCCGCCTCGCGGATCAGCTCGGCGATGATGATCTCCTCGGGAGAGTCGGTGAGCTCCCCGTCGGGGTAGAGCGGCGGGCCCTCGGGGAGGAGCTTGATGAGGAGCTCGGAGAGCAGATCGATCTGGTCGCCGCCGACGCTGGAGACGGGGACGATCTCGGCCCACTCGATGCCGAGCTCGACCCCGAGGGTCTGGATCGACATCAGGTGCTCGCCGATCTGCTCGGGGGTGGCGAGGTCGGTCTTGGTGGCGACCGCGACCCGCTTGATGCCCTTCTTGAGCTTGTTGGCGTTCTCCGCGATCCGGCGGTCACCGGGGCCGATCTTCTCGTTGCACGGGAAGCAGATCGCGACCACGTCGACCTCGGTCCAGGTGGCCTCGACGAGGTCGTTGAGGCGCTCGCCGAGCAGTGTGCGCGGCCGGTGGATGCCCGGGGTGTCGACGAGGATCAGCTGGCCGTCGGGCCGGTGGACGATGCCCTTGACCACGGTGCGGGTCGTCTGCGGCTTGTCGGAGGTGATCGCCACCTTGGTGCCGACCAGCGCGTTGGTCAGGGTCGACTTGCCCGCGTTGGGTCGTCCGACGAACGACACGAAGCCGCTCCGGAAAGCTGGCTGGATCTCCGGCTCGGTCACTGTTGCTCCTGTTGCTCGTCGTATCGCTGCCAGATCTGCTCGTCGGTGAGCCCCTGGGCCTTGCCCTCACGCCATACCGGTCCGGGATCGACCGAGCGCGGCTGCCGCTTCTGGCCGCCACCGCGCCAGTAGCCCATCACGTCGTAGGCGTGGGAGTCGAGCTTCCGCTCGCGCATCAGATGCTTGCGGATCGCCCGCATCTGGCTGGACTCACCGGCCATCCAGAAGTAGCCGTCGCCCTCGGGCCAGTCGATCTTCTCCACGGCCGCCGCCAGGTCGGAGGAGGTCTCCGAGGGCGGCGCGGACCAGGTGACCTCGGCGCTCCACGGGAGATATCCAGGCAGGTCGTCGGGGGTCTCCGCCCAGATCCGCGTCGGCAGCGTGGTGGTCTCGGCGATCCGCGCCATGGCCGGCATCGCGGTCAGGTCGCCGACCAGCAGCAGCCACCGGGCACCCTCGGGCGCCGCGTAGGAGCCCTTGGGCTCGGTGATCGTGACCGTCTGCCCCACCGGGTCGAGACGGGTGGCCCACTCGGTCACCAGCCCGACGTCGTGGACGACGACGTCGAGGGCCAGCTCGCCGTCCCGCCAGGACCGCACGGTGTAGTAGCGCGACTGGAACTGCCCCGGCACGATCAGGCCGACCCATTCGTCGGGGATCCCGGTGGACTCGAACCCGGCCAGGCCGGGGCCGCCGAGCACCAGGCGTACGAGGTGGGGCGTGATCTGCTCGCGCCGCAGCACCTCCGCGGCGTACTGCTGGGCCTTGACACTCATCGCCTCAAGGTTATCCGCGCAGACGCGGCCCGCCCGCATCAGCGGCGCACTCACTCGTGGCTGATGGCGAGCAGAGCCTCCCGAGTCGCGTCGTCGGCCGGGAACATCGCCTCGACCGCGATCTCGTCGACCGTCACGTCGCGAGGCGCGCCGATCACGGAGAGGACGTAGAGGAAGGACAGGTCACCGAGGCTCGTACGCAGCAGCAGCGGCAGCACCGGCAAGGCACCGTCCCTCGCGGTGACCGCCGGCGCCTCCACGCCGGCTCCGGCCGGCGCCGGATAGCCCTCGACGTCCTCGAGGAGCTCGGCCAGCCCGTCGGCCGCGGTGCGGTCGAGCTGCCGACGGATCCGGCGTACGACGTGGGCCCGCCACTGGGTGTAGTTGCGCACCTGCGACGCCAGACCGTCGGGATGCAACGTCGCGCGCAGCATGTTGAGCCGCGGCTGCCGCAGCGCGTCCGGCAGCGGAGCCAGGAAGAGGTCCATCGGCCGGTTGGTCGCGACCATGTCCCAGCGGACGTCGACCGCACAGGCCGGATAGGGCTCGTGGGCGGTGAGCACCGCCTCGACGGCGGACCTGGCAACGCCGAGGTCGTCGAGCGGCCGCTCCTGGTGGACGGGCGCGAACCCGGCCGCCAGATAGAGCCGGTTGCGCTCGCGCAGCGGCACCTCGAGCTCCTCGCAGAGCCGCTCGATCATCGTCCGGCTCGGACCCGACCGGCCGGTCTCGATGAAGCTGAGATGGCGAGCCGACACCTCGGCCGCGATCGCCACCTCGAGCTGCGAGCGACGGCGCCGCTCGCGCCAGTCACGAAGCAGCTCTCCGACGCTCAGCTGGGCCGTTGTCATGCGCCCAGGCTGCCGGGCCGAGCGCGGCGCGGCAACTACCCGCGAGGTAATCGACACAGTGCGCCCGAAGGCGGATCGTCGTGGCCATGACGACTGAAACCACACCCCGCTCACCTGCCGCCACCGCCGAGGCGTACGTCTCGTTCTGGAACCTCGCCGCCGACGAGCAGCGCACCCTCGGCGCCACCCTGTTCGCCTCCGACGTCGCTCGCTCCACCCCGATCGGCGAGTCCACCGGTCTCGAGGCGCTGATCGACTTCACCCGCCAGTTCACCGAGGGCGTCGGTGCCTACACGTTCGTGGCGCGCGCCGAGCCCGATTCACACCACGGGCACGTCCGGGTGCGCTGGGAGATCCTCAAGGAGGAGGGCTCGTTCGCCGAGGGCACCGACGTCCTCGGTCTGGACCGGTCCGGACGGATCGCCGCGATCACGGCGTTCATCGATCGCGCCCCCGAGGGCTTCGATCCCGACGCCCACCATGAGGAGGGCTGACGTTTCCTGATCAGGCGGAGCCACCACCCAGACCGATCTCGTTGCCGTCGGGGTCGCGGAAGATCGTCTTACGGACCCCGTTGCCGTACGTCTCCTGCGACTCCGGCCGCAGGCCGCGGTCGGCGATCGCGGCGAGGCGGGCGTCCAGGTCCTCGACGAAGAGGGTGAGGAAGCCACGCCCGGCGTGCCCCGGCTTCACCTCGACGTAGAGGTAGCCGTGCTCGACCACCTCGAAGACGGCCTCGACGTCGTTGGGGTAGAAGGCCGGCGGGCCACCGAGCAGCGCCTCGTACCAGCTGGCCGCTCGCGCCAGGTCGGCGACCGGAAGTCCGGCGAACAGGTCGGTCATCTCAGAACCTCCAGCGGGTCGCACCGTAGGGCTCGACGGTCGCGACCGCGTGGGCGGAGCTCGCGTCGATGCGGAAGACGTGCCAGGGCGCCGGACCGGCGCTCTGCGCGTTGAACGGCGCCGTGACGGCCTCGCCGGAGTCGTCGACCTCGGCCGGCCAGCCCTCGTCGTCGTGGTAGTGCTTGGCCACGCGCTCGAGCTCGTCGCCGAGGACCCGCGTCACGCGGCCCTCCACGACCAGGTCGAACTCACGCACCGTGAGCGACAGCGCACAGCGGGGATCGCGGGCGAGGTTGCGGCCACGCCGCGTCCCCGGGCCGGTGACCAGGTAGAAGCTGCCGTCGAGCCAGACCGCGCCGACGGCGTTCACGTGCGGACCGCCGTCGGCGTTGATCGTGCTCACCCAGGTCGTGTAGCGCCCGGGCTCGCCCTCCTGCGACCCGGGGCCCTGGTTGAAGCCCTGGTCGAGGCGAGCGGTCACCTCCTCCCAGGACATCGGCGGGGCGGCGTACATCTCAGCGAGGTTGTGGGTCTCCATGGCGGTGTCTCCTTCGACTGGTTCAGACTCTTCACCTGTTCCACGAAGGAGTCACCGCCATTTCGACAGTGCGACGATCTCTAGCTAGAAGGTGTGCCGCAGCGGGTAGCCCGAGCTCCCGTCCACCGTCTTGGTGGCCAGCACGTGGTGGAGCTGGATGTTGTTGCGCTCGAAGCCGATCCGGGAACCGGCCATGTAGATGCCCCAGACCTTCGCGGTGCCGAGGCCGACCTCGTTGACGCAGGCGTCCCAGTTGTCGCGCAGGTTGTCGTTCCACGCCGTGAGCGTCTTGGCGTAGTGGACCCGGATGTTCTCGTGGTGCTGCACCTCGAGGTCGGCGTTCTCGATCGCGGACACGATGGTGCCCGACCCGATCAGCTCCCCGTCGGGGAACACGTAGCGGTCGATGAAGGCCCCCGCGTTCGCCCGCGAGACGTTGTCGGGACGGGTGATGCAGTGGTTGAGCAGCCGGCCCCCGTCGCGCAGCTTGGACCTGATGAAGCCGAAGTAGGCCGGGTAGTTGGCCACCCCGATGTGCTCGGTGAGCCCGATGGAGCTGACCGCGTCGAAGTCCCCCTCGACCACGTCGCGGTAGTCGGAGAAGCGCACCTCGGCGACGTCGTCGAGACGATCGGCCTTGATCGCCTTCTGCGCCCAGTTGGCCTGCTCGCGCGAGAGCGTGACACCGAGCGCCTTGACCCCGTAGTGCTTGGCCGCGTGACGCACCATCCCGCCCCAGCCGCAGCCGATGTCGAGCAGCCGCATCCCGGGCTCGAGCCCGAGCTTGCGGCAGATCAGGTCGTACTTGGCCGCCTGCGCCTCCTCGAGCGTGGCGTCATCGGTCGGGTAGAGGGCACAGGTGTAGGTCATCGACGGGCCGAGGACGTACTCGTAGAAGGTGTTGGAGACGTCGTAGTGGTGGTGGATCGCGTCGGCGTCGCGCTCGTGCGAGTGCCGCGTCCACGGCAGCGCGCTGATGGCGCGACCGGAGAGGTGGCGTACGTTCTCGGCCCGCTGTCGCCACGCCGGCAGGTGCTCCTGCGGCGGTGGCTTGGGCGGGACGAAGTTCTTCACCCCCAGGGCGCGCACCATGTCGACCGTCTCCCGAGGGCTGGGCCGCTTGAAGTCGGTCTTGTCCAGGATCAGGTCCAGGAGCGGGTAGGGGTCGCCCGGGTGGATGCCGTGCAGGGCCATGTCACCGCTGACATAGGCACGTGCCAGCCCCAGATCGCCCGGCGCGGTCAGCAGGAACGCGAGCCCGCGCGGGTTGAGGATCTCCATCCCGAAGGGAGAGTCCGTGTCGCCGGCGACACTGCCGTCGTACGCGGTGAGCTTGATCGGCAGCCCACCGTCGAAGAGTTCGTTGATGGTCTCTGCAATATGGTTCACAGTCTCTTCACCGCCTTGCTGTACAGATCGGTCAACCGGTTGCCGGGGTCATACCTCGCCTTCACGGCAGCGAGGTTGTCCCCGTCATAGAGAGCGTCGAAGACATCCTTGTCGTAGAACGCCTCGGAGTAGAGCGATTTATGCCCGCCGAGCTCGTGGACCTGATCCTCGATCGCACGGTTCTTGGGGGCGTTGACGGCCCCGGGGCCGACGTGGACCGTCCCCCAGAAACCGACGTTGACGTACGTCCGGCCTGCCTCGAGCGGGTAGGTCGGCCATTTCTCTCCTGTGTTCGTCCCCCGGGACACCAGTGGGCACAGCCACACCGGCCGCATCCCGATCTCGGCGTCGAACCACTCCAGGAACGCCGGAAGGTTCTCGACCGGGACCTCGATGTCCTGGATCACCCGTTCCCGCAGGAGCCGTCCGGCACGGGCGTCGAGCTTGTCGGCGATGCCGAACCTGCGGTCCAGGCCGACAAGCTTCATGTAGACGTCCGAGCGCCGCAGCCGGCGCGGCCACACCCTGCGGAGGTACTTGTTCTGCGCGCCGAAGGCGCCCGAGCACCAGAACCAGTCGGTGTCCCAGCGCCACAGGTAGTCGTAGGTCGTCAGGAGGTCGACTCCGCCGTTTTCTTGGGAGAGCTGCTGGATCGAGCGGTAATAGATCTGCTGGCCGCCGTAGTCGCTCGGGGTCTGGGTGGCCCTCTCGGTCCAGGTCGCCAGGGTCAGGTAGTACTCCCCCGGCTCGAAGGCGACGCCGTCGAGCCCGTCGACCCGCTCCCCCTCGTACGTCCCGGTCTCGGTGATCTGCGCGATCGTCTTGGTGAGCAGGCCGAGGTCGTCGAAGCGCACGTGCCGCAGCGCGACGTATCCCGGCACCTTCTCCAGCTTGATCTTGAGCCGGGTGGCGTAGCCGAGCGAGCCGTAGGAGTTGGGGAAGGTGTCGAACAGGTCCTCCCCCGGCGTCGTGGTGACGATCTCGCCCGACCCGGTCAGGATGTCCATCTCCAGCACCGACTCGTGCGGCATCCCGTTGCGGAACGAGGTGGACTCGATGCCCATCCCCGTCACCGCGCCACCGAGCGTGATCGTGCGCAGCTGCGGGACGACGTACGGGATCATCCCGTACGCCAAGGTGACGTCGACGAGGTCCTCGTAGGTGCACATCCCCTGTACGTCGGCAGTGCCCGCCTCGGCGTCGACCTCGATCACGCCGCCCAGGCCGGAGACGTCGAGACCCGGGGCATCGGACGCCGCCCGGGCCCGGAAGAGGTTGGTGGTGCGTTTGGCCAGTCTGACGGGAGCGCCGTCAGGGATCCTCGCGTAGGAAGCCGTCAGCCGCTCGACGGCCTCGGTGTGTCGTTGCCAACCAGTCTCACCCGTCACTCCACGCACTTTACTCTCGCCCTGGGATCTCGGGTTTCGATTTTCACGTTCGGTCGCTTACAGTCACCAGCGCCGACTGCTCCCGTCGAGCG
Organism: Nocardioides sp. NPDC059952; assembly: GCF_042730435.1. Classification (NCBI taxonomy): domain Bacteria; kingdom Bacillati; phylum Actinomycetota; class Actinomycetes; order Propionibacteriales; family Nocardioidaceae; genus Nocardioides; species Nocardioides sp. NPDC059952. The sequence continues at coordinate 6,873 of NZ_JBHWLY010000021.1, forward strand.
CCCCCATCTCGTGCACCCTGGAGGGTCCCCATGTCCAGTGCTGCCCATCGTGACGCTGTCTCCACGCTCGCCGAGAAGGCAACCCCCTACTTCACCGAGAATCAGGTCAAGTGGCGCAACAAGTCCGTGTCCCAGGCCCGGCTCGCGCTGGCGATCGACCAGATCGTCGTACACATGCGTGAGAAGGGCGTCGACATGGCGACCATGAACGGCCTCACCGCCTACCGGGACGAGGACGGGATCCACGTCACGATCGAGCTCGGCACCCTCCCGCTCCTCGCCGAGTCCGGCGGCGCCGGTGGGACCGGCGGCCACCGAGCCGCTCGCTGAGCGGCCCGCAGCAGCTCAGCGGAGGTTGCCGCGCGGATCGCCGACGAGGACAGGGACGTCCTCGCCCGCGAACTCCTTGACGATCGAGAGGTCGTTCGCGGAGGCCTCCTCGGCCTCGCCGAGCACGACCACGGCCTCGAGGCCCTTGGAGCCCGACGCCACCGCCATCGCCACACAGACACCGATCGCGGAGACCTGGAGCGAGGGCAGGTCCACGGTGGCGGCCGCGTAGGTGCGGCCGTCGAGGTCGCGTACGGCTGCTCCTTCGGTCGCGCCGGTGCGGGCGCGCGTCGCGCGGGCCAGGGTGACCAGCTTGCGGTCCTCCGCGGAGGGCTCACTCTGCTCGGGCATGGGCCTCTTTCTTCCTGTCCGTCTTCTCGCTCTGCTCGTCCTCGTCGTCGGCCTCGGGCTCGGCCGGGACGACGACGCTGATGCGTACGGTACCGATCTTGTTCCGCCTGCCGGCGGCCTCCTCGGCCACGAAGCAGAGCCCGTGGGCCTCCACCTCGGTCCCAGGGATCGGCACGAGGCCGAGATGCTTGGCCATCAGACCGCGGACGGAGTCGACGTCGTCCTCCTCGACGGCGACACCGATGAGCTCCTCGAGGTCGCTGACCAGGAAGCGGGAGGGCACCCGCCAGGAGCCGTCGCCGAGATGGAGGGGCTCGCGGTCCTCGATGTCGTACTCGTCGGTGATCTCGCCGACGATCTCCTCGAGGATGTCCTCGATGGTGATCAGGCCGGCGGTGCCGCCGTATTCGTCGACGACGACCGCGATGTGCTGGCGGTGCTGCTGCATCTCGGCCAGCAGCTCGTCGACCGGTTTGGAGTCGGGGACCCAGGTCGGCTTGCGCATCAGGGACTCGACCCGCTGGGTGGTCTCGACCTCCGGCGCCTCGAAGTCGCGCGCGACGACGTCCTTGAGGTAGACCATGCCGATGATGTCGTCGAGGCTGTCGTCGATCACCGGCATCCGGGAGTAGCCCGAGCGCAGGAACAGCGACAGCGCCTGGCGCAGGGTCTTGCGCCGCTCCAGGAAGACGATGTCACCTCGGGGCACCATCACCTCGCGGGCGCGGGTGTCGCCGAGCTCGAAGACCGAGTGGATCATCCGTCGCTCGTCGGCCTCGATCAGGTCGGAGGCCTCGGCGATGTCGACGAGCTCGCGCAGCTCGGTCTCCGTCGAGAACGGGCCCTTGCGGAAGCCCTTGCCAGGAGTGAGCGCGTTACCGAGCAGGATCAGCAGGCTCGGGATCGGGCCGAGGATGGCGGTGATCGCGCCGATCGGGCCGGCGACCGCGAGGGCGATGCCCTCGTGGTGCTGACGCCCGAGCGTGCGGGGAGCGACGCCGATGACGACGAAGGAGACCACGGTCATCGTCGCGGTCGCGGTGAGCACCGTCGGCCACCAACGTCCCTGGTAGAGGTCATAGGCCCACAACGTGACCAGGACGGTGGCGCCGATCTCGCACAGCATCCTGAGCAGCAGGACCGTGTTGACGTAGCGGGCGGGGTCGCCGACAACCGCGACCAGGCGCTTGGCGCCGGCACGGCCCTCGGAGACCAGCTCCGCGGCGCGGGCGCGGGAGAAGGCGCTGAGCGCCGCGTCGGCGGCGGAGAAGATGCCGGCGATCAGGACCAGAACTGCGGCTGCGATCAGCAGCCTCGCATCGTCCATGGGTGGTGGTGGTGCTCCTACTCGGGTGCGGTGGCCGAAGAGCCCCAGGCCTTGAGCAGCTTGGCCTGCAGCCCGAACATCTCGGCGTGCTCGTCGGGGTCCACGTGGTCGTAGCCGAGCAGGTGGAGAATACCGTGGGTGGTCAGCAGCTCGATCTCCGCCACGGTGCCGTGGCCGGCTGCCTCACCCTGCTTGGCCGCGATCGTCGGCGCGATGATGATGTCGCCGAGGTCGCCCTCCTCCGGCTCCTCGTCGAGACGCCCGGGAAGGAGCTCGTCGCCGGGGAAGGACAGCACGTCGGTCGGACCCTCGGTGTCGAAGTAGCGCTCGTTGAGCTCGGTGATCGTGGCCTCGTCGCCGAACTTGATCCGCAGGTCGGCCTGCGGGTGCACGCGCAGCTGCTCGAGCAGGAAACGAGCGAGCTTCGCGACGTGCTCGACGTCGATCTCCTGCTCGGACTCGTTGATGATCTCCGTGCTCATGCCGCCGCCTCCGTAGCGCAGGCGCAATCATACGGACGCGGCGGCCTGAGGCTTATGGTCGCTCGCTGGCGCTCGCTCATCAGCTCTCTCCCGAAGCCCGGGTCTGACTCCGTACGTCGTGCTCCTCGTAGGCGGCGACGATCTTGGCGACCAGCCGGTGGCGGACGACGTCGTGGCTGGTCAGGTTGTTGAAGCTGATGTCCTTGACGTCGTCGAGGATGCCCTCGACGACCCGCAGACCCGACTTCTGCCCGGAGGGGAGGTCGGTCTGGGTGACGTCGCCGGTGACCACGATCTTGGAGCCGAAGCCGAGACGGGTCAGGAACATCTTCATCTGCTCGGGCGTGGTGTTCTGCGCCTCGTCGAGAATGATGAAGGAGTCGTTGAGGCTGCGTCCGCGGAGGAACGCGAGCGGCGCCACCTCGATGGTCCCCGACGCCATCAGCTTGGGGATCATCTCCGGGTCCATCATGTCGTGCAGCGCGTCGTAGAGCGGGCGCAGGTAGGGGTCGATCTTCTCGGTCAGCGTGCCGGGCAGGAAGCCCAGCTTCTCGCCGGCCTCGACCGCGGGGCGGCTCAGGATGATCCGGTTGACCTGCTTGGACTGCAGCGCCTGGACCGCCTTGGCGACCGCAAGATAGGTCTTGCCGGTGCCTGCCGGGCCGATGCCGAAGGTGATCGTGTGCTTGTCGATCGCGTCGACATAGCGCTTCTGGTTGAGCGTCTTGGGACGGATGCTCCGGCCGCGGTTGGAGAGGATGTTGAGGCTGAGCACGTCGGCCGGCTTCTCCGTCGTGTCGGCCTGGAGCATGCCGATCACACGCTCGACCGTCTCGCCACTCACGCCCTGGCCGGTGCGGATGATCTGGACCAGCTCCTCCAGGACCCGCTCGATCATCGCGATCTCGCTCGGCTCGCCGTGGAGGGTGATCCGGTTGCCACGCACGTGCACGTCGGCGTCGAAGTGTGCCTCGATGATCCCGAGGTGCTCATCGGCCGGACCGAGGACGGTCACCATGTCGACGCTGTTCGGAACGACCACTGTGTGCTTGGTCGAGGTCGAGGTCGCCGTCGGAGCGGCGGTCGGGAGCGGACTTGGGTGTCGATCGGTCATGGATGCCCGGCAGGGCCCTTTCTGGTCACGAGGCTGATGCTCCCATGGTACGCGGGCCGCGGCCTTGGCTCCTACTGGATAGTTCGGCCCGCCCGCGTCAGCTGTTCAGCAGGATCTCGACGCGGGAGGTCTCTTCGGCGAGCTCGTCGCGCTCGTCGGGAGAGAGATCGCGGAGCAGCTTGACGACCTCGACCTTGCCGTCGACCGGCTTCCAGAGGCCGACGAGGTGGCCGCCGGCGATGATGACCGCGCCGCCACCCCCGATACCCCATTCCTTCCGGGTCCCCTTGGCGGTGATCCGCTCCCGGTCGGCGTGCGAGAGCCAGACGTTGTCGAACCGCCCCAGCAGCCGCACCGGGGCGTGCTCCTCGCCCGTGGCGAGCGGAGCGTCGGGGACGTCGTAGAGGGTCTTGCCGGCCTCGTCGCGGTAGGTCGCCAGCCCCTCGATCCGCTTGATCACCGGACCCAGTCGGGTCAACGACGACCAGGTGGTGATGTCTGCGGCGGTGGCCGGCCCGAAGGCGAGCAGGTAGCGACGTACGATCTCCGGCGCCAGCGTCGGGACGACATCGTCCACGGTCACCGGAGGCACGCCCGTCCAGCGCGGGAGCAGGTCGTAGACGAGCCCGCCCGAGCCCTTCCACAGCCCCCGCGGCGGCAGCTGGACCAGCGGCAGCTCGTTGCGCGCCCGCAGGCCGAGCGCCTTGGCCGGGACGCCGGGGAAGTGCTCGACCAGACCGGCCTCGAGGGCCGCGTTGGGCAGCGCCCCGAGAGCGAGTACGTCCTCGGCCGCCTCCACGAAACCCTCCAGCTGCGCCGCCGGGCGGACGATCTCGACCCGCTGGGTGTAGAAGTCATGGACCGGCTGGGTCCAGGCCCTGATCAGCGCCGCATCGGCGGCGGTGTGCATGTGGATCGTGGACCGCAGCGAGGAGAGCCGGACCAGCGCGCTCGACTCGAGCTGCGCGCTGAGCGCGTAGGGGTCGAACGACTCCAGCCGGGCGGCCAGCGCGAAGAACGGCGGCGACGTCTCCTGCGCCTGCAGGCCGACCAGATGCTCGATCATCTCGGCCGGGGTGAGAGAGGCCCGCGACAGCAGGTGCTGGCGGAGCAGGAGGGTCCGGTTGAGCTGCCGTTCGGTGAGGATCACGGTAGCGATGATCTCCTACTCGACGGTGATCCGTGCGCCGACTTCTTCAGAAGGCTTCCCCTCGCCGTCGGAGGTGTCGTCGGTGCGGGCGATGAAGAGGTACGTCCCGGGCTCGAGCTCGGAGACGTCGACTGTCGTCGTCCACGGATAGAGCTTGTCCATCCACCCCTCGGCGGTCGCGAACCCGTCCAGCACCGTCTCGCCGGTGGTGTCGCGGACCTCCCACGGCACGTTCGCCTCGTTCGAGTTGGCCTTGCCCGACGCCTCGAAGCTGTCGGAGACCGTCGCCCCCTCGGCCGGCGCCGCCAGCGTGATCAGAGCGGAGGTCCGTGGCAGCGTCGACGGCTCCTCGGACGGCTGGGTCGAGACCTCGGGGTCCTCGGCGACGGCATCGTCGCTGCCGCACCCACCGGCCAGTACGCCGCAGAGAGCAAGAGCGATGATGGCGCCCGCCGGACGCGTACGTGTGCTCCTCATGCCTCCATACTCACCCGGCGCCCCCGAAGGACGAACCCACCACGCCGAGCAGTCGGCGGTCAATCGGCCGGCCGGTCAGTCCCAGCGGCGGGTGCGGGCCAGCAGGGCGGCAGCGGCGGCGACGCCGGCGGTGGAGGTGCGCAGGACCTCGGCGCCGAGGCGGATGGTGGTGGCGCCGGCCTTCTCGAACTGGGCGATCTCGTCCTCCGTGAGGCCGCCCTCGGGGCCGACCACGACGAGGATGGTGCCCTCGTCGACGACAGGGACGGCCCCGAGCGGGAGGGTGCCCTCCTCGTGGAGCACGACGGCGACGTCGGCCGCCTCGATCTTGGCCACGACGGCGTCGGTGGTGGCCAGCGGCTCGACCTCGGGGTGCCACAGCCGGCGGGACTGCTTGGCGGCCTCCCGAGCGGTGGCTCGCCAGCGGGCGAGGGACTTGACCGCGCGCTCGCCCTTCCAGACGGCGACCGAGCGGGTCGCTGCCCACGGGACGATGCTGGCGGCGCCGATCTCGGTGAGCATCTCGACGGCGAGCTCGCCGCGGTCGCCCTTGGGGAGCGCCTGGACGACCGTCAGCGCGGGCTCGGGCGGCGCGTCGCCGAGGATGACGTCCTCGACACGTACGGTCATCGACTTCTTGGTGGTCTGCGTGATCGTGCCGGTGACGCCCTCGCCCGCGCCGTCGGTGAGCACGACCTCCTCGCCCACCCGGAGGCGGCGTACGACGACCGCGTGGTGGCCCTCGTCGCCGCTCACCTCGATGTCGTCGCCGACGCGGGTGCCGACGAGCGACTCGACGAGGTGAACGGGAAGGGTCATGTCAGCTCCGTGCCTGTCTCAGTGCCCGTTGAGGGTGTCCTTGAACCAGGAGAAGACGCCGCCCTTGTGGGCCGCCTTGAGCTGGCCCTGGACGGACTCCTCACCGCGCAGCTCGGCGAGCTGGCGCAGCAGCGCCTCCTGCTCGAGGTCGAGCTTGGTGGGGGTCTCCACGTTGATGGTCACGATGAGGTCGCCACGACCGCCCCGCAGACCGGGCACACCGCGGCCACGCAGGACGTGGTCGGTGCCGGACTGGGTGCCGGCCTTGAGGTCGATGTGGATCGAGGCGTCCTCGGGGTCGATCTGGTCGACGCCCTCGCCGACGAGGTCGGCCTCCAGCGTCGGCAGGTTGAGCGTGGTGCCGAGCGCGGCCGCGGTCATCGGCACCTTCGCGGTGCAGTGCAGGTCGTTGCCCCGGCGCGTGAAGGTGGCGTGCTTGGCGACGTGGATCTCGACGTAGAGGTCGCCGGCGGGGCCGCCGCCGGGGCCGATCTCACCCTGCTCGGCGAGCTGCACCCGGGTGCCGTCGTCGACGCCCGGCGGGATCTTGACGGTCAGGGTGCGGTGGGAGCGCACCCGGCCCTCGCCGCTGCAGTCGCGGCACGGGTCGGGGATGACGGTGCCGAAGCCGTTGCAGGCGCTGCACGGACGCAGCGTACGGATCTCGCCCAGGAAGGAGCGCTGCACGACCGCGACCTCGCCCTGGCCGTGGCAGGTCTCGCACGGGACCGGGTGGGAGCCCTCCGCGGCCCCCTCGCCGCCACAGGTGTCACAGACGACCGCGGTGTCGACCTTGAGGTCGCGGGTGACGCCGAAGGCCGCCTCGGCCAGGTCGATGTCAAGACGGATCAGGGCGTCTTGCCCGCGACGTACGCGCGGACGGGGCCCACGCCCCGCGCCGCCGGTGCCGGCACCGGCGCCGCCGAAGAAGGCGTCCATGATGTCGGTGAACGAGAAGCCCGCGCCCTGTGCGCCGAACCCGCCCGCGAACGGGTCGCCACCGCGGTCGTACGCAGCCCGCTTCTGCGGGTCGCTCAGCACCTCGTAGGCGTGGGAGATCTCCTTGAACTTCTCCTGCGACTCGGCGTCGGGGTTGACGTCCGGGTGGTACTGGCGCGCCAGCTTCCGGTAGGCCTTCTTGATCGTTGCGTCGTCGGCGTCCTTGTCGACACCGAGGAGCTCATAGGGGTCCAACGTCGGTCTTCCTGCCATCGAAGTTCGTTGCTCTTTCTTAAGCCTCGTCGAGGATCCGGGAGAGGTAGCGCGCCACCGCGCGCACCGCCGCCATGGATCCGGGGTAGTCCATCCGGGTCGGCCCGACCACGCCGAGCGTGGCCAGCGCCTCGTCGCCGGGTCCGTAGCCGGTCGCGACCACGCTGGTCTGCGACAGCTCCTGGTAGGGGCCCTCGGCGCCGATCCGCACCGTGACCAGCCCGCCCGCGGTCGCCTCGCCCATCAGCTTGAGCAGGACGACGTGCTCCTCCAGGGCCTCCAGGAGCGGGCGTACGGCAGTGTCGAAGCTGTCACCGAAGCGGGCCAGGTTGCTGGTGCCGCCGATCGAGATCCGCTCGTCGGAGCGGTGGTCGTTCATCGCCTCGATCAGAGCCTCTGCCACGGCGGCCGCGAGCCCATCCTTCAATGTATCCGTCTGCGGGCCGTCGACGGGCGCATCGGCCGGCCGGGCGATCGTGCGCAGCGCCTCCCCGGCCTCGGCGATGACGGCACCGACGACCGCGGTGTTGATCCGCGCGCGCAGCATAGCCAGGGTCTCCTCGGAGACCTCTTCGGCGACCTCGAGCAGTCGCTGCTCGACCCGGCCGGTGCTGAGGATGAGCACGAGGAGGAGCCTGGTCGGGGCCAGTGCGACCAGCTCGACGTGGCGGACGGTCGAGCGGCTCAGGGTCGGGTACTGCACGACCGCGACCTGGCGGGTCAGCTGGGAGAGCAACCGGGTGGAGCGGCTGACGACGTCGTCGAGGTCGACCGCGCCGTCGAGGAAGCCGGCGATCGCCCGCTTCTCGGCCGCGGTCATCGGCTTGACAGTGGTCAGCCGGTCGACGAAGAGCCGGTAGCCCTTGTCGGTGGGCACCCGGCCGGCGCTGGTGTGGGGGGCGGTGATGTAGCCCTCCTCCTCCAGCGCGGCCATGTCGTTGCGTACCGTCGCCGGGGAGACACCCAGACCGTGACGCTCCACGAGCGCCTTGGAGCCGACCGGCTCCTCGGTCTTCACATAGTCCTCGACGATCGCCCGGAGGACGGAGAGCCTGCGTTCGTTCTGCATCTGCGCCCTCCTGTCGTCCTGGCTGCCTGGCACTCATTCCGTGCGAGTGCCAATCCTACCGGTTCGGGTCACAGGAACCAGTTTCCGGTGGCCGCTCCACTCTGTGGAACGGGTTACTTCTCTCGCCATCGAGATAGCCTTAGGTTAGGCTGACCTTAGAGTCATTCGCTGCACTGCTTCCGCCCCACTGGAGAGTCCTATGATCGCCGACGATCTGCTGGTCCGCATCACGGCCCACGCCAACGACGAGCACCAGGCGGACCTGTGCCGCTCGCTCTCGGCACGGCTCGGGCTGCGACCGCGCCACATCGTGGGCGTACGTCTCTCCGACCTCACCGCCGAGAGCGTCGACGTCTCCTGGATCACGCTCGACGGCGGCCACCACGTGACCTTCCGGTTCCCGGAGACGGCAGCGACGCCGGACGAGGTTCTCGAGCAGCTCGGGCGCGTGCTCACCGGTTCTCGCTGCTGACTCCACTACCGTTCTCCGGATGAGCGATCGCTACGGCTCCGACGTCCTGGCCGGCGACTGGAAGAAGCCCAAGCACGGGCGTGCCGTCGAGACCCCGGCGGAGCTGGGCGCGGTGGTCGAGGAGATCGAGACCGATTTCGTCGGCGAGATCGTCCGGATCGACCGTGACCTGCACACGCTGACCCTGGAGGACCGGAAGGGCAAGCGGCGTACGTTCCCGCTCGGGCCGGGCTTCTGGCTCGAGGGCAAGCCGGTCATCCTCACTCCCCCGGTGACCCGCACGGCACCGGCGAAGCCGACCCGCACCGCGTCGGGCTCGGTGGCCGTGGACAAGGTCAAGGCCCGGGTCGCGCGCGAGTCGCGAATCTTCGTCGAGGGGCGTCACGACGCCGAGCTGGTCGAGAAGATCTGGGGCGACGACCTGCGGATCGAGGGCGTCGTCGTCGAATACCTGGGCGGTGTCGACGACCTCGCCGACCACCTGGTCGACTTCCGTCCCAGCCGCGAGCGGCGGGTCGGGGTGCTCGTCGACCACCTGGTCAAAGGCTCCAAGGAGGCCCGGATCGCGGAGTCGATCCGGCGCTCCAAGGTCGGCGAGCACGTGCTGATCGTCGGTCACCCGTTCATCGACGTGTGGCAGGCGGTCAAGCCGGCCAGGCTCGGGCTCGAGGCCTGGCCGAACGTGCCGCGCTCGATCGAGTGGAAGAAGGGCATCTGCCAGCACATGGGCTGGCCCCACCGCGATCAGGCCGACATCGCTCGGGCCTGGAAGCACATCCTCGGGCGGGTGAACTCCTTCGGCGACCTGGAGCCCGCCCTGCTCGGGCGGGTCGAGGAGCTGATCGACTTCGTGACCGAGCCCGTCTGAGCCTGTCGTCAGTAGGCCGACCGCTTCGGCATGATGATCCACAGCACGATGTAGACGATGAACTGCGGTCCGGGGAGCAGGCAGGAGATCACGAACGCCAGCCGGATCAGGTTCGAGTTGATACCGAAACGGGCGCCGAGACCGCCGCAGACGCCGGCGATCCATTTGTCGTTGCTGGGACGGGAAAGAGTTGTGGTTGCCATAGCTCCACTCTCCCCTGTCGGGCGCTCTTTACCAATCAGGATCACCCCTGATCCTTCGGTCAGGACCAAGGTCCCGGACTCAGGGATGCTCAGGGCTCCTCAGGGGAGCAGGTCTCGGACCACGGCGTCGGCGAGGAGTCTGCCGGTCTCGGTGAGGAGGATCGTGTCGTCGGCGACGGTGACCAGACCGCGGCGCACCTGCTCCGGAAGAGCGGCGCGGCCCTCGTCGTCGAGGGCGTCTGCCGGGAGGCCGTCGGCGAGTCTCAGCTCGAGCAGGACGCGCTCGACCCGCCGGTCCTCCTCGGCCAGGATCTCGCGGGCGTGCGCGGGACTCTGGTTGCTGCCGATGCGGTCCGCGTACGCCTTGGGGTGCTTGACGTTCCACCACCGGGTGCCGCCGACGTGGCTGTGGGCGCCGGGGCCGACGCCCCACCAGTCGCCGCCCTGCCAGTAGAGCATGTTGTGACGGCATCGCTGGGACTCGTCGGTGGCCCAGTTGGAGACCTCGTACCAGGTCAGACCGTGCTTTCGGAGGGCGGCGTCGGCCAGCTCGTACTTGTCGGCGAGGTCGTCCTCGTCGGGCATCTCGAGCTCGCCCCTGCGGACCCGCCGGGCCAGCGCGGTGCCGTCCTCGACGATGAGGGAGTAGGCCGAGATGTGGTCGGGCTCGCTGGCCAGCGCGGCCTCCAGGCTGGTCCGCCAGTCGTCGACCGACTCACCCGGGGTGCCGTAGATGAGGTCGAGGGAGACCTGCTCGAAGCCCGCCTCGCGGGCCCATTCCACGACCATCGGGACCCGCTCGGGGTCGTGGGTGCGGTCGAGGGTCTCGAGCACGTGGGGAACGGCCGACTGCATGCCGAAGCTGAGCCGGGTGAAGCCGCCCTCGCGCAGGGTGCGCAGGTAGTCCAGGTCGACGGAGTCGGGGTTGGCCTCCGTCGTCACCTCGACGTCGTGGGCGAGGCCGAACCCGTCCTTGATCGCTGTCAGGATGCCGGTCAGGTCCTGGGCCGGGAGGAGGGTCGGGGTGCCGCCGCCGAAGAAGACGGTGTCCACCTTCTTGTCACGCTCACCCAGCACCCGGCGCGCCAGCCTGACCTCCTCGATGGCCTGGTCGGCGTACGTCTGCCGGCTCACCCCGGGGCCCAGCTCGATCGCGGTGTAGGTGTTGAAGTCGCAGTAGCCGCATCTGACCGTGCAGAACGGGACGTGGACGTAGAAGCCCAGGCCCTTCTCCCCCAGCGTGCTCAGCGATTCGGCCGGCAGTGACCCGTCGGTGGGGGCGGGGTCGCCGGGAGGCAGAGCGGAAGGCACCCCTCCATTATCGATCCACCTGTCGAAAAGGGTTAACCGTGACTGGGGCCGTGGTGGGAAAATTCCGGGGTGTCCGTCTCGCAGCCTGATCTTCTTCTCGACGATGTTCTCGACAACCCGGTCTGGCACTCGCTGACCGGTGCGCACGCCCCGCTCGCCGAGGGCTCGGGGCTCGCTCGTCGCTACCGTCCCGACGTCTCGCCCTTCGCTGCCGTCTCCGACCCGGGTTCGGCTCAGGCATGGCGCGACCTGGCCGCAGCGGTCGGACCCGGTGGCACCGCGTTGATCACCGGAGCCGCCGGTGTCTGCGGGGAGGGCTGGGAGATGGTCGGCGGCGGTGAAGGGGTGCAGCTCGTCGAGACGTCACGGGTCGCGGCCGCACCTGACCCCGAGGCGGTCGTGCTCGGTGCCGCCGACGTGCCCGAGATGCTCGACCTCGTCGCCCGCACCGAACCGGGGCCGTTCGAGAAGTCGACCCACACGATGGGTACGTATCTCGGGCTGCGCCACGAGGGCCGCCTCGTCGCGATGGCCGGCCAGCGGATGCACCCGGGCGGGTGGATCGAGATCAGCGCCGTCTGCACCGCACCCGAGGCCCGTGGCCGCGGCCTCGCCGGCCGCCTCGTCCGCGCGGTCACCGCCGACATCCACGCCCGCGGCTCCCGTGCCCTGATGCACGCCTCGGTCGCCAACACCGGCGCCATCTCCGTCTACCTCGGTCTCGGGTTCGAGGAGCGGCGGCGTACGACCTTCGAGCTCTTCCGCGCGCCCGCCTGACCCTGCCGAGGCGTCACCCCCGTCGGCCGAAGCGTCACCCCGGTCGACCGAAACGTCACCCCCGTCGACCGAAACGTCACCCATTGCCCACTCGCCCGACCTACCTGACGCCTCGCCCGACCTACCTGACGCCTCGCCCGACCTAGCCGACGCCTCGCCCGACCTACCTGACGCCTCGCCCGACGTACGTGACGCCTCGCCCGACGTACGTGACGTCTCGGCCGACCTACCTGACCTCTCGGCCGACCTACCTGACCTCTCGGCCGACCTACCTGACGCCTCGCCCGACCTACCTGACGCCTCGCCCGACCTAGCCGACGTCTCGCCCGACCTAGCTGACGCCTCGGCGAGGGTCAGTGGAAGTCGCGGGAGCGGTGGCGGGCGGCGATGGCCCTGGCGGCCTCGGGGTGGATCTCCTCGAGCGGGGCGAGACGGTCGGCGACGAGGTTCGTCACTCCGTCGTTGCGCTCGAGGATGCCGCGAATGAGCATGACGGAGGTGGAGACGGCGATCTTGCGGTGCTTCCTCCACAGGCCGGCGGAGCAGACGACGTTGAGCATGCCGGTCTCGTCCTCGAGGTTGATGAAGGTGACGCCGCCTGCGGTCCCGGGACGCTGACGGTGGGTGACCAGGCCGGCGACGGTGATGCGTCGGCCGGGGTCCGAGGTGGGGAGGTCGCTGATCTTCGGGAGTCCCGCCGCGGTCAGGCCGGCACGGAGATGGGCGAAGGGATGGCTGCCGGGGGTCACGCCGGTCGCCCACAGGTCGGCCAGGGTCTCCTCGACCGGGTCGAGGCCGGGCAGCGCGGGGGTCTCGGCGGTGAACCTCACCCCTTCGATCTGGTCCTGGGTCTCGGTCCACCCCGCCTGCCACAGCGCCTGGCGACGGCTCGATGTGAACACCTCCAAACATCCAGCGGTCGCCAGTGCCTCGAGCTGGGCGCGTTCCAGCCCGGCGCGACGGGAGAGGTCGAGGGAGTCCTTGAACGGCGCCTCCTCGCGGGCCTTCACGATCCGTTCGGCAACGTCCTTGCCGATGCCGCGTACGGAGTCCAGGCCCAGCCGCACCGCGAAGTTGCCGTCACGCCGGTGCTCCGGGGTCGGGTCGGGAGTGCCGGGCACCCACGGGGTCTTCTCCCCGTCCAGCCGACAGTCCTCCTTCCCCGTGGCCGACACATCGACATCGAGCGACTCCAGGTCTGCGGCGGCCTGGCTGAGGACGAGGTCGGGGCGGCGTACCTCCACTCCATGGCGGCGGGCGTCCTGGGTCAGCGACTGCGGCGAGTAGAAGCCCATCGGCTGGGCTCGGAGCAGGCCGGCCAGGAAGGCGGCCGGGTAGTGGAGCTTGAACCACGACGAGGCGTAGACGAGCTTGGCGAAGCTCAGCGCGTGGGACTCGGCGAAGCCGAAGTTCGCGAAGGAGAGGATCTGGGTGTAGACCGCCTCCGCCGTCTGCTCGCTCATGCCCTTGGCGCGCATGCCCTGGTAGAGCTGCTCCTTGAGCGAGTCGATGCGCTCGAGCCCACGTTTCGAGCCCATCGCCCGGCGCAGCAGGTCGGCGTCGTCGTGGTCGAAGTCGCCCAGGACCCTGCCCATCTCCATGAGCTGCTCCTGGAACAGCGGCACCCCGCGAGTGCGCTCCAGCACCGGCTCGAGCAGTGGATGCGCGTAGCTGACCTCCTCGCGCCCGGTGGCCCGGCGTACGTAGGGATGGACCGCCCCGCCCTGCACCGGCCCGGGCCGGATGAGCGCGATCTCGATGGCCAGGTCGTAGAAGCAGCGCGGCTGCAGACGCGGCAGGGTGCCGATCTGCGCGCGCGACTCGACCTGGAAGACCCCGATCGAGTCGGCCCGGCAGAGCATGTCGTAGACCGCCGGCTCCTCCTTGGGGATGGTCGCGAGGGTCCACCCCTCGCCCAGATGCTCGAGAGCCAGATGCATCATGTGGTCGAGCGCCGCCAGCATCCCGAGCCCGAGCAGGTCGAACTTCACCAGCCCCATGTATTCGGCGGCGTCCTTGTCCCACTGGATCACGGTGCGTTTCTCCATGCGGGCGCGCTCGATGGGTACGACCTCGCCGATCGGCTCCTCGGTCAGCACCATGCCGCCGGAGTGGATGCCGAGATGGCGTGGGGCTCCGTGGATCTCCTCGGCCAGCGCGAGGACAGGAGCGGGGATGCCGACGTCGTCCGGCGCCTCGACGCGGGAGTAGCCGAGGTGTTTGGACCAGGCGTCCTGCTGGCCGGGGCTGTGGCCGAGCGCCTTGGCCGCGTCCCTGACCGCCATCTTCGGCCGGTAGCCGACGATGTTCGCGACCTGCGCGGCGTTGCGCCGGCCGTAGGTGTCGTAGACCCACTGGATCACCTGCTCGCGCTTGTCGGAATCGAAGTCGACGTCGATGTCGGGCTCCTCCTCCCGATGCACGGAGATGAACCGCTCGAACGGCAGCTCGTAGAAGACCGGGTCGATCGCGGTGATCCCGAGCGCGTAGCAGACCGCGGACGCCGCCGCCGACCCTCGCCCCTGGCAGAGGATGTCCTTGCTCCGGGCGAACTCGACGATGTCGTGCACGATCACGAAGTAGCCCGGGAAGTCCTTGCGCTCGATGACCTCGAGCTCATGGTCCACACGCTTGCGCGCCTTCGCGACGTGCTCGGGGTTGTCGGCGTACGCCTCCTCGTAGCGCTCCCGGAAACCCTCCTCGGTCAGATAGCGCAGCCGGCTCGCGGCGGTCTCGCCCTCGGGGATCCCGCGCTTGGGCAGCTTGGGGGTGGCCTTGCGCAGGTCGAAGGCGCACTCCTCGGCGATCTCGACGCTGTGTGCCACCGCGCCGGGGTAGCGCCGGAAGAGCTGCTCCATCTCCTCCCCCGACCTGACGTACGCCACCGGGCCGGCCGGGAGCCAGCCGGCGATGTCGCTCAGGGTGCGCCGCGCGCGGACCGCCGCGAGCGCGTCGGCCACCCGGTGCCGGTCGGGCGTGGCGTAGTGGACGTTGTTGGTGGCGACCGTGGGCAGACCGGCCTCGCGGGCGATGCCGGCGAGCAGGTCGTTGTCGTAGGAGTCGGTCGGATGGCCGCGGTCGGTCAGCTCGACGACGACGTTCTCGTGCCCGAAACGATCGGTGAGCTCGCGCAGCGCCCGGGCCGCGGCGATCGGGCCGGTGTCGGTGAGCGCCTGGCGTACGGCGCCCTTCCGACAGCCGGTCAGGAACAGCCAGTTGCCGGCGCGGGCCCGGTCGGCGAGCTCGTCGAGGTCGTAGGCCGGCCGCCCCTTCTCGTCGCCGCGCAGCTGCGCCTCGGTGATCGCGCCGGCCAGCTGCCGGTAGCCCTCGACACCCCGGGCGAGCACGAGGAGGTGGCTGCCCTCGGGGTCGGCGATCCCGTTCTGCGGCTTGGTCAGACCCAGGGACAGCTCGGCGCCGTAGATGGTCCGAAGCTGCGGCCCCTCGTTGGTCGAGCTTGTCGGGCCCAGCTTCTGCGCCGCCTCGGCGAAGGCCGGCGCCCCGTAGAACCCGTCGTGGTCGGTGATCGCGATCCCGTGCAGCCCCTGCCGGATCGCCTCAGCGACCAGAGCCGACGGCGAGCTCGCTCCGTCGAGGAAGGAGAAGTCGGAGTGGGCATGGAGCTCGGCGTACGGCACCACCGGGCCCTCCGGCCCGCGCACCTCCTCCTCGGTCAGCCGCTTCTTGCGGCGCGAGATCGGCGCGTCGCCGTAGGGATCCTTCGGCGGGCGGCCGGACAGCCGTCGCTCCAGCTCCTTCCAGGGGATCTCGGGGTTGTTCCAGCCCATCGGTCTGCCCCATCAGTCGTAGCTGGCTTCGGTGAGCCAGTGGTCGGTGTCGAAGGTGGCCAGCCAGGCGCGGCCGTCGACCCCGACGAGCTGGAAACGGGCGATCCGGCGCCCGCCGTCGGGCTCCCACCACCCCTCGGTCACCGGCCAGGGGCCGGCCCAGGAGGCCACCCGCTGCCAGGGCTCTGTAGATCCCGGGCCGGCCGAGGGCCGATAACGGGCCGGGTCGCCGGAGAGACCTCCACGCGGGAGAACCACTACCGGCCGGCCCGCCTGGTCACAGACCTCAGCGGGCCAGGGGTCCGCCAGTACGCGGGCAGGGGCCGGGGACGGGATCGACCCTGGCCAGGGCAGCGCGCGGTCACGCAGCGTGGTCGGACGATCTCCCCACGGCACCTGCGCCTGCCGATCACGCGGCGAACGGCCGCCCTGGAGCACCGGCCGCACCACCCCTTCGTGCCCGATCAGCCCCTGCACCCGGGCGACGCCCCGTTCCACGCGCTCATCGGTGCCGCCCCACAGGCCGTCGGCGTGCACCGATTCGGGCACCACCACCTCCGGCACGAACCTGACCCCGGTCACCGCCGACCTGATGTCCCCGACCCTCAGCGTCCCGACCAGCTGCCAGTGAAGCCGGTCGATCAGGTCTGCCGCTGAGAACCATCGCGGGTGCGCCCAGACTCTGGTGGGTTGTGAACCTGAGAGTGACCCAGGGGCCACGCTCAGGTTCACAACCTCTGTCTCCACCTCGATCCGCACCTCGACACACACCTCTTGGCGCGCTGCCAGCCCTTTCACAAGGCCTTCCGCGCTCTGCCGGGCCGAGAAGCAGACCGCCTCGGCGGAGTCGAGCGGCGGCTCGAAAGCGACCTCGGTGGCGAGCTCGGGCGGTGGCGTACGCCCGGTCACCGGCCGCGCTCCCTCACCGTGGATCACCTGGCGGACCCAGGCGGCCTGCGCGCCGAAGCGCGCCTTGACGTCGGCGCCGGGCAGGTCGGCGAGGCCGCCGAGCGTGGTCAGGCCGAGCCGCTGCAGCAGGCTGACCGCGTTCGCGTCCTCGAGGACATGGACCGGCAGGGCGCGCAGGAACGCGGTGGAGCCACCGTCTGCCGGGACGGCGTACGTCTCCTGCAGCCCGGCGCTCCGCGCGGCCTGCTCGGCGGTGAAGAGCTCATCGGCGATGCCGATCCGGACGTCCCAGATCCCGAGCCCGACCACACACTCGGCGATCGCCGCGCCGGCCTCGGCCTCGCCGCCGTAGAAGCGTGCGGGCGAGCGCAGCGCGACCAGCCCGGGACGCATCGGCATGACACCGGGGCGCAGCTCCTCCAGGCGCACCAGCACCTCCTCGAAGACCCGCGCGTCACGGGCCTCGTCGGCGGCGAGCACCTGCACCTCCGGGCAGCGCGACTGGGCGTCCCGGCGCCGCATCCCGCGCTTGATCCCGAACTCGCGCGCCGCCTGGTTGTAGGCCTGGACCCGGTTCTGCGCAAAGACCGCCGCGGGCAGATGGCGCGGCAGGCCGGCATCACCCAGCGCCGCGGCAACCGGCCAGTCGGCGCACCAGACCACCAGGGTGCGGCTCTTCTGGATGGTCATGCCGACTCCTGTTTCCGCAGGTCAGCGAGGTCCGCGACAGGCTCGAGGACACGCCCGAGGGTGCCGTCCTCGGCCGGGAACCAGAGCGCCGTACGCCGCGGCGGAGCCGTCCCGCGCACCGCCTCGACCACCATCCTTCTCGCCCGGAGATGGCCGTCGCCGTTGCCCAGCCCGACCCAGCGCGGCTCGGTCGCCCGCAGGCGTACGTCCACTCTCGGCCACTCCCCCAGCGCGACCAGCGCGGCGCCGCGGGTGCGCAGCCGGGCGCCGATCTTCTCGGCGACGCTCGGGGTCACCCGTCCTGTCGGCCGGACCAGCACCAGCGTGGTCACATCGACCAGCGCCGCGGTCGCCTCCAGCCAGGAGTCCTTGGGCCGTGGCACCAGGATGGTCCGCTCCAGGTCGACCCCGGTCTCGGCCGCCGCCTCGACGCCGAAGTCCTCGACCCCGACGACGGCGGTCCACTCCCCCGCTCCCGACGGCCCCGCCAGCAGCAGCATCGCCAGCGCCAGCGAGTCGGCCGCGTACGTCCCTCCGGCCCGCAGCTGCACCACCCCACCCAGCGCCTCGTGCGTCGCCAGCTCCGCGCCCATGCCCGGCTTCTGCTCCAGCCGTCGCACCTTCGACCGGAGCTGCTCGATCTGAGCCAGCTTCTGGTGTTGCTCAATCCCCGCTACCACTCCCACTCAATGAGTATCGAACATTTGTTCGAACA
Organism: Nocardioides sp. NPDC059952; assembly: GCF_042730435.1. Lineage (NCBI taxonomy): Bacteria > Bacillati > Actinomycetota > Actinomycetes > Propionibacteriales > Nocardioidaceae > Nocardioides > Nocardioides sp. NPDC059952. Next base: position 24,937 of record NZ_JBHWLY010000021.1, read on the forward strand.
GAGCAAGGCCGCCGAGGCGTCACTCCCGCAGGCCGAGGCGTCAGTTGCGTCGGCCGAGTGGGCAGTTCATTGCCAACTCGGCCGACGCGAGTGACGTCTCGGGCGACGCTGGCGACGCCTCGGCAGGAGGGTCAGCCGCGGAGAGCGGAGGCGAGGTAGGTGAGGCGGGGGTGGTCGGAGGTGGGGAAGGCCGAGACGACGGCCTTCGCGCCCACCGCGATCTTCCAGTACGTCGCGCCGGCGACGACGAGGAAGTCGGCCTTGGACGAGCCATCGCCGGACAAGGGCGTGGTGATCAGCTCGGGCACGCCGAAGGCGCGGAGGGCGGCGATGACCGGGGAGTCCTCCTCGAGGGCCGCGCGGGCGGCGGCGACGAGGCCCTCGTGCGCATCCGGGACCGCCACCACCCGCAGGGTCTGGATGCGCGGCTCAGCCTCCGGGGAGAGCATGACCTCGATGTCGTAACGGCCCTTCTCCGCCGGCACCACGGCCAGCGCGACGCCCATCGCGCGCCCGAAGTAGCCGTAGGGCGCGCCGCCGAGCGGCAGCCCGACCTTCGCGCGCGCCTGGGTGATCTGGACGCGCCGGGCGGCGTCGGGAGCGTCGAGCTCGACGTTGTCAGCGAACAGCGACGGCAGCGCGAAGACCTCCGGACCCGCCGGGTCGAACGTACGCAGCCGCTCGACCGCGACCTCCAGCGCCGAGTCGAGCCGCGGACGCAGGCCCTTGACCACCGTCGAGAACCGGTGCGGACCACCGTCGGCGAGCTCGTCCGACACCAGCGAACGCAGCGCGGTCATCGCGGTCACCCCGGCGCCGGCGTACGTGCTGTTGGACAGCGTGATCACACCGAGACCGGACGCGGGGTGCCAGACCATCCGCGAGCCGTAGCCGGGGTAGCCGCCGGAGTGGTGGACGAACTGCCCGAGCCGGCTGTCGTGGTCGACCATGAGGCCGTAGCCGTAGCCCACGGCGACCGCCCTGATCCCGGCCTCAGGCCCGGAGAGCTCCACCGACGAGGACACCCCGCCGAACCGGTTCAGCTGCTGCATCTCCCGCCGCGACGCCTTCGACAGCGGGTGCCCGTCGACCTCAGCGGAGAAGGCCGACACGAACCCACCGACCCAGCGCGCCAGGTCGGCGACCGAGGAGTGCATGCCGCCCATCGCCGCGAACGACCCCGACGCCACCGGCGGCACCTCCGTCCAGGTCGGCGGGCCCGACAACCGGTCCCCCGCCCACGCCGGGTGCAGCGGCGGCACATGACCAGGCACCCGATTCGGAACCGCGGACGGCGAGTAGGCCGAGGAGGTCATCCCCAACGGCGCCAGCAGCTCGTGCTCGATGAAGTCCCGGTTGGCCCCCTCGGGAGAGGAACCACCGACGACGTTCTCGATCGCGCGACCGAGCAGCGCATAGCCGAGGTTGGAGTATTCGAACCCGACCCCCGGCTCCTGTCCGGTCGAGAAGCCTCCGTCGAGGAACGTCCCGAAGTCGTCGTACGACAACGACTCCTGCCGGTCGCCCCACGGGTCGTCGGTCGGCAGCCCGGCCGACATCGAGAGCAGCAGCCTCAGCGTCACCGCCGGTGAGTCGGCGGAGTAGGGCGCCTGGTCGACGAGCTCGGGTACGTACTGCGCGATCGCCTCGTCCAGGTCGACCAGCCCGCGGTCGCGCAGCAGCAGCACCGCGGCCGCCGTGAACGACTTCGACATCGACGCGATCCGGAAGACGCTCTCCGCGGTCGGCGCCGGGCCACCGTCCCGGACCGCACCGAAGGCTCCGGAGTGGAGCAGCTCGGAGCCGCGTACGACCCCATAGGCCAGCCCCGGAGTCAGGTTCTCCTCGAAGCGCTGCTGGAAGAGCTCGTCGACGACAGAGAGGTTCATACGCGCGTTCCTTCGGTGGCAGGTTGCTCGACGCGTTGCAGCCTAACCACCGACGGCACCGAGAGCGCGGCAAGGCAGACCGCGGCGTAGAGCACGCCGCTGACCAGGAAGACCGGGCGCTCCCCGAACCAGCCCGCCAACGGCCCGTAGAGCAGCTGTCCGACCGGCATCGCGAGGAACGAGCCGAGCGCGTCGTAGGAGTAGGCACGCGAGAGCATCTCGCCCGGGACGTTCTCCTGCATGGCGAGGCTCCAGCCGAGACTGAAGATCTCGATCCCGGCGCCGGCGACGGCCATCGCCACGATGAGCGGCAGCGTCTCCGGCCACAGCGCGAGCGCGAAGAAGGGCAGCGAGAACGCCATGATCCCGAACATCCCCGCCCGCAGCGGGCGCCGGATCGTGGCCCGCATCAGCACGATGGTCATGATGAGCATCCCCGCCGCGAGCGCCGAGTTGGCCAGGCCCCAGCCCTCGACACCGAGCGAGGTGGACTTGGCGTACGCCGGCCCCAGCACGTTGAGCCCACCCGACTGGATCGCGTTGAGGACCATGAAGGCCACCACCACGACCCACAGCCAGGTGGTGCTGCGGAAGTAGGTCCACCCCGCCCGGAGATCCTCGAGAGCCGAGGTCTTCTCCTCGTCCGCCGGGCGCGGCGGGATCCGCACCGGGAGCAGGAAGAGCGCCGCGAGCAGCCAGGTCAGAGCGTCGACCGCCAGCGCCCAGCCGGCACCGACGCCGACCACGAGAGCGGCCGCGACCGACGGGCCCAGGACCGTCAGCGTGCCGCGCGACATCGAGAGCAGCAGGTTGGCCGGTTGCAGGTCCTTCTTCGCCACGAGCTGCGGCACCATCCCCTGCATCGCCGGGAAGGCCATCGCCATCGTGGTGCCGTTCATCGCCTGCAGGACGACCAGATGCCAGATCTCCGCGTGCCCGGTGATGACCAGCGCTGCCGCGGCCGCCTGGGTCAAGGCCGAGGCCACGTTGCTCAGCTGCAGCACCAGCCGCCGCGGGAACCGGTCGGCGATCACGCCTCCGACCAGCAGGAACACGACCATCGGGATGGTGTGCGCGGCGACCACATAGCCCAGCGCCGAGGCCGAGTCGGTCACCTCCAGCACCGCGAACGCGAGCGCCACGTGCGACATCGAGGACCCGGCGAGGTTCACGAACCGCGAGGCGAAGAACCATCCGAAGTCGCGATCCTTGAGGACGAAGAGGCTCTCCCGGATGCTCACCGGCGCAGTCTGTCGCTCGACCGCGTCGACGTCCAACGGGTTTTCGGATGCGGTTCGCATCGCGACTAAACCGATAATGGCGCCCGTGCGTCACTCAGGCGTGAGCCGAAAAGAGTTCTCCGACTTCTACGTCGGTGCCAAGGACCGCTGCCTGCGTGCGGCGATCGCGACCGGCATGGACCCAGGGCGAGCCGAGGAAGCGATCGCCGAGGCCTTCGCGCGCGCCTGGTCGCGCTGGCCGACGGTCAGACTGGCCAGTTCCCCGGCGGCATGGGTGGTGCGCACCGCGATCAACGTCGACATCTCCTGGTGGCGCAAGCGCCGCCGCGAGCTGATCGTTCCCGAAACTCCCGAAGAGCTCCCCCGCCACGGATCCGACGACAACGGCCACGACCTGTTGGATGCCATACGCCGGCTGCCACCGCGTCAACGCCAGGTGATTGCGCTGCGCTACTTCCTCGACCTCGATGCCGAGACGACCGCCCACGAGCTCGGGATCGCTCGCGGCACCGTCTCCGCCACGCTCCACCACGCCCTCAAGGCCCTGCGGCTGCAGCTGTCCGACCCCGAAGGGATGCTGTCATGAACGACATCGAGACCTTGCTGCGCAACAGCGGTCGCCAGACCCTGGACGTACCTGCCGACGAGATCCTGCGCCGGGGGGATCGGATGCGCCTCCGCCGGCGCGGCTCCAAGGCGGTCGCCGCGGTCGCCGCCCTCTCGCTCGCCGGGGTCATGGCGTACGTCGCGATCCCTGATCGGCTGATCGACTCGAACATCGCCACCCCCGAACCGTCGAGGACGGCCGCGCCCGGGCAGAAGACTCCGGTCGACTGGTCGGGCAACCCGACCAACCTCACGTCCGAGGAGCTCGACACGCTGAGCGAGCGGTGCCTGGAGACCGCCTGGCAGGAGATCGAGTCCATGTATGCCTTCTCCCCCGAAGCGGACAATGTCCTCGACCCCGATGACTACGAGAAGATCCCGGCGGGCAGCTGGCCCTTCCTCGCCGAGAAGCGTGGATCAAAGGCCTCGGCGATCTTCGACGGCCCCGGCTATGCCGTGACCTGCGCGACGCCGGAGTTCATCGATTCAGAGCCCGAGGCCGACCGCGAGCTCAACCTGGCGGACGCCTATGGCCAACCCCAGGTCTGGGGTGCCTTCGCGGAGACCGGGCCATGGGAGGACTTCACCAGGGGAGGTGCCGGCGACGGCACAGAGTTCCTGCTCCCCCTCCCCGAAAAGGTGAACGTCGCCAGAGTGGTCTTCACCTCGGACGGTGAAGACTTCCCGGCGACCATCGTCAACGGCGTGGCGGTTGCGTGGACCGACCACCGGGTCGACGTCGAGTCAGCAAGCTTCCGCGCCTACGACGCCGACGGAGATCTGGTCTATCCCGAGCCGGATGAGACGAGGCGGCAACCGCCGACCATCGAGTGGACCGAGACCGCAGAAGGGGTCCGGGTGACGCGATCGCTCGGCAACGAGACGCTGGAGTCCGCCTGGTTCTGGGTCGGCAAGCAGCGGTTCGACGCGACCATCACCGACGACAACGTGGCAGTCGCGCTGATCCCGACCGGGAAGCTCACCACCGACCAGCTGGACAAGCTGGAGATCCAGGGCGTCTCGGCCGAGGGTTACTACTTGCGTGGCTGCAGCGGAAAGCCCTGCGGTCCTTAGGGCCTGGCGGCGACGTACTTCTCCGCCTTGCCCCGCGGCTTGCCCCCGAGCCCCTCGATCCCGATGAGGCTCGGGAGCAGGCTGCGGTCGGTGGTGAGGGCCCGGAACAGGGTCGAGACGGTGATGTCGTGGTCGGGGCGGTGGACGACGACGATCTCGTCACCGGCCTGCAGCTCGCCCTCCTCGAGGACCCGCAGGTAGGGCCCGGGGCGCCCCTCAGCGGTGAACCGCTTGACCCAACGGGCGTCGTCGTACCCCGAGACACCCATCCAGTTCTTGAAGTCGTTGCACGGCGTACGCACGCTGCAGACCTGCAGCAGCACCGTCCCGATCCGCCATTGCTCCCCGACCAGGGCCTCGTTGACGTCGATCCCCTCGGTGGTGAGGTTCTCGGCGAACTGGCCGTCGCGCAGCGTCGTGCCCAGGCGGGTGCCCCATGCATCGAGGTCCTCGCGGGCGAAGGCGTAGACGGCCTGCTCCTCGCCGCCGTGGTGGCGGCGGTCGGTCTGGGTGTCGGTGACGATGCCCTCCTTGCCGACCGTCACCGGCCCGGGCGTCGCCAGCTTCTCCATCGAGGTGGCGCCCACCTCCGCCCACTCCGCGGGCTTGGACTGACCGATGTTGACGCTTCGCACGATGGGCACGGAGCGATTCTCCCCCGGCACGCGACGGCGGTCGAACGGGTTTCAGTCCTGGACCGCCTTGGTCACCGAGACCATCGCGGTGATCCACTCCTTGTCAGGCGCCTGGTTGTCCTCGACCTCGTCCTTGACGTTGACCATCAAGCGCAGCACCGTCCAGGCGCGGGCCCGGTCCTCGTCGAGCTCGGCGGCGTCGACGAGGGCGAAGAAGCGGTCGCGTGCGCCGTCCCGGATCCGCCCCGCATACTCGTCGAAGCGATTCCAGAGCATCGGCGCGAGCTCGTAGTGCGGGTCGCCGGAGAGCGGCTTCGGGTCGATGACCAGCCACTCCTCACGATCGCCCCGCAGGACGTTCTCGTAGTGGAGATCGGTGTGGATCAGCGTCCCGTCGGTCGCCTCGTCAGTAGCGAAGTCGCGAGCGATCGACCGGGCCTGCTCGACCATCCGCGGCGGCACCGGAAGCCGCCGGCTCTTGTCCCCCAACTCGCTCGCCCAGCGTGCGGCCTGCGCCGACAACGTACGCAGCTGCGGCGGAGCCGGGACGTGCAGCTGCCGGTAGAACCCGCCCACGATCTCGCACGCCTGCACGTCCCACATCTCCGTGAGGTCCGAAGGATGCAGCCGTTCGAGCAGCAGCGCGAACCGCTTCGGGTCAGCCCGCAGCAGGCGTACGGCACCGCGACCGCCCCACACCTGCAGCGCCAGCGCCTCGTGCTCGGCCTCCCAGTGCGGCCAGCCGACCTTCAGCACGGCGGCCTCGCCGTCGGCGGTGCGGACCGGGAGGACGACCGCGCAGCTGCCGTGGGTGGTCGGACCGTCCACGCTCAGCGACCACTCCTCGACCAGGTCGCGAAGGAGACCCGGGAGGTCGTCGAGCCACGCGGCCCAGGACGGCCCGTTGGCCGCGAGCGCCAGGAAGGAGTCCGGGACGAGGGTCACGGCTGCAACCCTACTGACGCGACTTCTAATGGGCTTCCCAACGCCGAGCGGATCGGGCAGGTTGAGGCCATGTCACTTCCAGAGTCGATGGGGACCCGAGGTGTTCCCTACCCGCCCGAGCGCTACGACGGCGAGGCCGGTGAGGTCTCGGCGTTCCACCGTCCCGACAAGACCGCTCCCGACCTCGAATATCCCAACGGGGTGAAGGTCGACTATCTCGCCACCGGCGCGACGACCGCGGGCGACTACGGGCTCTACCGCTGGCACTTCGGTCCCAACGAGACCGGCCCCGGGCCCCACTTCCACCGTGCCGTGGCCGAGTCGTTCTACGTGCTGACCGGGACCGTGCGGATCTACAACGGCGAGGAGTGGATCCCGGCCGGTGCCGGCGACTTCGTGCATGTGCCGGTCGGCGGCCTGCACGGCTTCCGCAACACCACCGACGAGCCCGCCTCGATGCTGCTCCACTTCACCCCGGGCGCACCGCGGGAGGGCTACTTCGAGGGGCTGCGCGAGCTGGCCGAGGGCACCGAGCTCGGTCCGGACGAGATGGCCGAGTTCTACAAGCTCCACGACAACTACTGGGTCGACTGAGCGACCTTCAGGGCCTCGATCCCCATCCGGACGATCGGGCTGGTGGAGTCGGCCCCGATCGCGGGGTCGTCCAGCCCGACCCAGGCGGCGAAGTCGGTGGTTCCGTCGACCTCCAGCGTGCCCAGCTCGCCTCCGACGATCCGTGCCTCGAAGACCACCCGGGTGGACTGGTAGGGCCGGCGACCGGGGTCGAACGGCACCACGAACACGTCGGTCGTCAGTGGAGCCCCGACCTCGACGTCGTAGCCGGTCTCCTCCTTCACCTCGCGCACGACCGCGGCGGGCATCTGCTCGCCGTAGTCGACGCCACCACCCGGCAGCGTCCACCCCGGGTCGTTGCGATGGTTGCCGTTGAACCAGCTCAGCAGGATCCGCCCCGCGTCGTCGACGATGACGGCGTACGCCGCTACCCGAGTGTCGTAGTCCGTGAAGTGCATCCCTGCGAGACTAGCGCGGTCCAGCCGAAAGTCAGTCGAAGACGAAGGCGGTCGCGTCCTTCGGGAACGAGGTCCAGGCCCGGATGCGCCGTGGATGCACCGCCGGCGCGCCCTCGATGTAGTGCTTGGCCTCGAAGACGTTCTCGCCGTACTCGGGATACTTCGCGTTCAGCAGCCTCGCGATCTCCTCGGCGACCTCCGGCGCGAACCTCGACTCCCGCACCTCGCCCTCGACGACGACCAGCTTCCACGGATCCGGCAGGTTGACCGTCACCTTCGGATGCTCGGCCGCGAGCCGCCGGTGCAACGTCTCGGGGCTGCCGCCGTAGACCAGCTCGTCCTCGAACCAGATCCCGTCCAGCGGCGTCACGTGCGGACTCCGCCCCGGCCTCTCGAACGCGAACCAGAACTGCTTCGCCTCGACCAGGCGCTGACGTACGTCCTCCCACGCCAGCAACTCGCTCGGCGTGCCGTATCCCTCCGGAAACCGGATCTGTTCTGTACGCATGCGCCTCACTCAACCAGCGCCCGCCCCCGGCCGACCCGACCGTTCTTGCGCAGCTGTGATGAACTGGCCGGCATGCAATTTCGGGCTGCAACCTTGATCGTCCTGCTCTCCGCGACCTCGGCCTGCGGGTCCGGATCGGCTCCGGTGACCACGAACGCACCGACGCCGTTCTCGGCGTCGGCCACCTCGACACCGGACGGGTTCACCGCGGCCGAGTGTCCGGGGGTGGTCGGCGACAGGCGGGTGATCTTGAAGCTGGACGTGCCGGAGGAGTTCGAGTCGGAGTCCACCGCTCCCAGCGACCAGACCCCCGACGGCCAGTGCACCTGGCACACCTCCGAGGACCGCTTCTTCAGCGTCGAGATCGGCGAGAAGGAGTCGCTCGCGGACCTGAACGACGAGCTGAAGGAGTACGAGGACATCGGCGGTGACGACGAGGTCAAGGACGTCACCTACGACGCCCCGGCCGACACCTTCGGCGACCTGGAGGGCGAGCGGCTCAGCTGGTGGTCCTACTCCGACGGCATGCCGGCCGACTGCGTCCACGTCCAGGCCAACGGCATCCGCGTGTTCTGGCAGAACCCCGACGACATCGACCAGCGGCTCGATGACCTCGACCTCGTCCTCGACAGCATCGAGCTCATCCGCTCCTGACGCGGCTCTCGACCGGCGCCGCAGCGGCTCGCCTGCCGCTCGCGATGGTCAGCACCACGAGCATCACGGGCACGATCACCGTCCACGAGGTGGGGAGCAGCCCGGCGGCGCACCCGATCGTCGTCAGGACGAATCCTCGCCTCGGCCGTCGGGGCAGCAGGAGCGTCCCGGCCAGGACCAGCGCCCCACCTCCGACGAGCGTGCCGAACCAGAACAGGAGACCGCCGTCGCCGCTGCGTACGACTCGAACGGTCTCCGCCGCTCCCGCCGCGAGGAGCAGACAGCCGAGGAACAACCCGTACCACCAGATCCAGCCGCGCCGCTTCATCATCGGGCCTCCTCGCGCCACACGATTCCGAGCAGAGCATCGGCCGGCACGTCCCCGACGATCCGCAGGCTCACCGTGTGCGCCTCCTCGGGCGTCAGGACGAGTCCTGGCCCGCCGTCACCGAGGATCAGCCCCGTCTCGGGCCGTCCGTCGACGTAGACCTGCACCTCCTGGCTGCCCGAGCCCGATGTGTACCAGTCCACCTCGACCGGGAGAGCCCGGGAGGAGTACGTCGAGGAGAGGACCCGAGTGCCCGGCATGGACTCCTCCCGCCTGACCAGGCGGAACTCGCTTCCGCCATCCATCTCCAGTGCCTGAACCTGGTGGCCGGCAACCGTGGCCGCGGGCTCGGGAAGCCGGTAGACGGCAGCGCCGATCTGTCCGTCCGCGGGTGGCGCCTCCGCTCGCCCGGACGTGCTGGTCAGCCAGAGCCGAAGCGTGTGCGTGCCCTCCTGCGGATACTCCGGCCCGAGCTGGTAGGAGATCCAGCGGCCCGAGAGGAGCTCCACGTCGCAGGGCAGCTGGCCGGGCTCGCCGTCGTCCAGCGACAGGTGCAGCGTGTAGCCACTGCCGACTCCTCGGCAGACCGCCCTCCACTCGGTGTTGCGAGAGGCCTCGGCGGTGAACGAGAGCTCGCTCCTCCCGGTGGCGATCTCGGAGTCGATCAAGGTCCGACCCGCGTACGTCCCCACGAACGGCCCGTTCGAGGGCACCGGCCTCACTACCGGTGCCGTCCGATCGAACGGGTTCGCGCCGAGCGAGGCCATCACCGCCACCGGAACCACGATCACCGCGACCGCAGCCACGACCAGCGCCCGACGGAGCCGGATCGTCGCGGCCCTGCGACGGACAGCCGGACCACGACCGAGGACCGTGTCGTCCCCGATCGTCGCGGCATGTGCCCGCAACGTCTCCTGAAGCTGTTCGATGCTCATCGGGCCACCTCCCCGTGCGTCTCCTCGGCGAGCGCGCCGTCGAGGCGCAGCTTGGCCAACGCCTTCACCCGCTGGCTCTTCACGGTGCCGACCGAGCAGCCGAGCAGGCGGGCCGTCTCGGCCTCGCTGAGATCCTCCATGTATCGCAGCACGATCACCGCCCGCTGCCTCGCTGGAAGCCTCCCCAGCGCCGCCCACAGGTCGTGGGTCTCCGCACGGTCCTCGTCGTACCCGGCCTCCGGCAGCTCAGGCGTCGGACGCTCGCCGTTCCACCGGCGCCGCCACCAGGTGGCGTAGGTGTTGACGAGGATCTTGTTCACGTACGCGACTGGGTCGCTCTCGATCCGCGACCAGGACAACCACGCCTTGACCAGCGCCGTCTGCAGCAGGTCCTCGGCGCGCCCGCGGTCGTGGGTCAGCAGGTAGGCGGTCCGCAACAGCCGCGTGGAGCAGGACGCCACGAAGTCGTCGAACTCCCGAGCAGCCCCGGCCCTGCTCCCCTTGCCCGAGACCTGGATGGCATCCACGTCCCCTCCCCGCTCGGCGTCCCCCGACGGGGCGCCCCTACCCAGGACGACCAGGTCGACCCCGGGAAAGGTTGTCCATCACCGAGCGTAGGGCGTCACTTCTTGTCTGTGGAGGCCTGAGTGGTGGAGAGAGCGGCGACGAAGGCTTCCTGGGGGACCTCGACGCGGCCGACCATCTTCATCCGCTTCTTGCCCTCCTTCTGCTTCTCCAGCAGCTTGCGCTTACGCGAGATGTCGCCGCCGTAGCACTTGGCGAGGACGTCCTTGCGGATGGCGCGGATGGTCTCGCGCGCGATGACGCGGGCGCCGATCGCGGCCTGGATCGGCACTTCGAACTGCTGGCGCGGGATGAGCTCCTTGAGCTTGCCGGCCATCATCACGCCGTAGTTGTACGCGGCGTCGCGGTGGACGATCGCGGAGAACGCGTCGACGGGCTCGCCCTGCAGCAGGATGTCGACCTTGACCAGGTCGGCCGCCTGATCGCCGCTGAACTCGTAGTTCAGCGAGGCGTACCCCTTCGTCGAGGACTTGAGCTGGTCGAAGAAGTCGAAGGCGATCTCGCCCATGGGGAGGACGTAGCGCATCTCGACGCGGTCCTCGGAGAGGTAGTCCATGCCGCCGAGCGTGCCGCGCTTCCTCTGGCACAGCTCCATGATCGTGCCGATGTAGTCGGACGGCGAGAGGATCGTGGCATTGACGACCGGCTCGCGCACCTCGCGGATCTTGCCCTCGGGGAACTCCGAGGGGTTGGTCACGATGTGCTCGGAGCCGTCCTCCATGATCACGTCGTAGACCACGTTGGGAGCCGTCGAGATGAGGTCGAGGTTGAACTCGCGCTCGAGACGGTCGCGGGTGATCTCCATGTGCAGCAGGCCGAGGAACCCGACGCGGAAGCCGAAGCCGAGCGCGCCCGACGTCTCCGGCTCGTACGTCAGGGCAGCGTCGTTGAGCTGAAGCTTGTCGAGCGCCTCGCGCAGCACCGGGTACTGGTCGCCGTCGATCGGGTAGAGCCCCGCGAAGACCATCGGGTTGGGGTGGGAGTAGCCGCCGAGCATCTCCTTGGCCGGGCGGTTGTTGCCGGTGACGGTGTCACCCACCCGCGACTGGCGTACGTCCTTCACGCCGGTGATCAGGTAGCCGGTCTCGCCGACCCCGATGTGGTCGGCCTTGACCGGCTCCGGGCTGATCACGCCGAGCTCGAGCATCTCGTGGACCGCGCCGGTCGACATCATCTTGATCTTGTCGCGGTGGGTCAGCTTGCCGTCGAAGACCCGGACGTAGGTCACCACGCCGCGGTAGGTGTCGTAGACGGAGTCGAAGATCAGCGCCCGCGCCGGGGCGTCCGGGTCGCCCACCGGCGGCGGGGTCTCAGAGACGATGTGGTTGAGCAGGTCCTCGACGCCGAGCCCGGTCTTGGCCGAGACCTTGAGCACGTCCTCCGGCTCGCAGCCGACCAGGTTGGCCAGCTCCAGGGCGTACTTCTCGACGTTGGCCGAGGGCAGGTCGATCTTGTTGAGCACCGGGATGATGTGCAGGTCGGCACCCATCGCCAGGTAGAGGTTGGCGAGGGTCTGCGCCTCGATGCCCTGCGCCGCGTCGACGAGCAGGATCGCCGCCTCGCACGCCTGCAGCGACCGGGACACCTCGTAGGTGAAGTCGACGTGACCGGGGGTGTCGATCATGTTCAGCACGAACGTCTTGTCGGCGTCGTCGCCCTCGGTGACCGTCCACGGCATCCGCACGGCCTGGGACTTGATCGTGATCCCGCGCTCGCGCTCGATGTCCATCCGGTCGAGGTATTGCGCCCGCGCGGCACGCTCGTCGACCACACCGGTCAGCTGCAGCATCCGGTCGGCCAACGTCGACTTGCCGTGGTCGATGTGGGCGATGATGCAGAAGTTGCGGATGATCGCCGGATCAGTGGAGCCGGGCTGTGGCGCGGAGTGAGTCACAGGCTGCTTTCGTAGATGCTCAAGAACGGGGCGGGTACGTCACCGCCTATTGTCCCACGCTCAGTACTGATGGAACCAAAGCGGCAGCTGAACCGACTCGCCCGGGCAGGTCACGTTGCGATCGCGGCCGTCCTCGAGCCACTGCACCATCACCGCTGCACCGCCCTGGAACATCCACTCGCCACCGCACCGCTCTAGGGCCGCGGCCCGCGATGCCTCGCCCGCCGGGCGCCACTCGGGAAGCTGCAGCTGCAGGTCGCCGACGATCGGCGTCCACAGGCCCTCGATCGAGTAGACCCCGACCCGCTTCCCGGCGTCCTGATAGCCGGCCAGGGCGCCCTTGACCACCGCCTGGTTGGCCTCGATGTCGTCGGACCACTCCCAGACCGCGACCGGCTCGACGTCGACCCAGACCGAGGGCGACTCCAGACCGGCGCGCTCCATCTCCTCGAGATTCCACACCGCCTGCTGATAGCCGACGTTGGTCAGTCGGCCGATCTTCGTGTCCGGGTCGCCCGGCCCTTCGCCGCCGTACTGACGGATCGTGGCGTCACGGGGATAGGAGGTGACCGCATAGGCCGAGGTCATCACCTTGTTCGTCTTCGCCCACTCGACCTGCGAGGCCAGGCACGGGTTGGGGGTGAACGCCGGCCCGTTGGTGAGGCCGATGACCACGTACTCCGCCGAGTCGAGCGGCATCGGCAGCCCCAGCGTCCGACGCTCCTTGATACCCATCCCCTCGGGACACTGCGGCCAGCTCATGTCACCACCCTCGACGATCCCGCGATCATCGGCGGGTGGGACGGATGGGATCTCGAGCGACTCCGGTGCACGTGGCGGCGGGCTCGGCGACGTCTCGGTCTCCGGACTCGCGAGCATCGACGGCGAGGCGGACCCCGCGTCGGCCGGAGGCTCGGTGGCGCAACCGAACAGCACCGGCGCCACCAGGAGCAGCAACGCAGCGGCGTACACGTTCTTTCTCGGCCACATCACCGCAGATACTGCCACCCGCATCCCAGCGGGTCACCTCGGACCGGATCTCCGCGGCGTACGTGTTCACCGACACGACCCGCGGAACTCACCGGTCGTTCCGCCGGGATCGGCAGGTTTGGGTCATGACCCCACTCAACCGCCGCTCCGTCCTCGGCCTCGGTGCCGCCGCCGGTGTCGGACTCGTCATCCCCACGACCGCAGCAACCGCCCACGCCGCCGTCCCCACCTCCGCCCCCGCGTTCGTCCGTGGCAACCGCCCGAGCCTGACCCACGGCGTCCAGTCGGGCGACGTCGGCGCCCGAGGCGGCGTCCTGTGGAGCCGCGCGGACAAGACCTCGCGCCTGGTCGCGGAGATCTCGGCCGACGAGTCCTTCCGCCGCGCCCGTCCGGTCAACGGTCCCGTCGTGACCGCCAGGAGCGACTTCACCGGGGAGCTGAAGGTCAACGGCCTCGAAGCGGGGCGCGACTACTTCTACCGGATCCGTGCCGTCGACGCCGACGACCCGCGCCGCGGCAGCGCCTGGGAGCTGGGCCGTCTCCGCACGGCGCCGAACAAGCGTCAGGACATCCGGTTCCTGTGGTCCGGCGACATCGCCGGCCAGGGCTGGGGCGCCAACCCCGACTTCGGTGGCTTCCGGATCGCGCCGGCGATGGCGGCGCGCGAGGCCGACTTCTTCCTGAGCTCGGGTGACAACGTCTACGCCGACGGCCCGCTCACCTCGACCGTGACGCTTCCCGACGGTCGGGTCTGGAACAACATCGTCACCGAGGAGAAGGGCAAGGTCGCCGAGACGCTGACCGAGTTCCGCGGGCAGTACGCCTACAACCTGCTCGCCGACAACTGGCGTGCCTTCCTCGCCCAGACGCCGATCGCGGCGCAGTGGGACGACCACGAGGTCACCAACAACTGGTACCCGGGCGAGATCCTCCCCGACGACGGCCGCTACACCGAGCGCCGCGTGGACGTCCTCGCGGCCCGCGCCAAGCAGGCCTTCCACGAGTACATCCCGGTCGGCGACGCCTCCCCCGACCCGGACGGCCGGATCTACCGCAAGCTCTCCTACGGCCCGCTGATGGACCTCTTCGTCCTCGACATGCGCACCCACAAGGACGCCAACACGACCAACGCCGAGACGAGCGCCGACGGCGGTGTCCTCGGCGAGCGCCAGACCCGCTGGCTGCTGCGCGAGCTGGCCGCCTCCCGCGCCACCTGGAAGGTCATCGCGGCCGACCTGCCGATCGGCCTGGTCGTCCCTGACGGCACCCTGCAGGAGGGCATCTCCCAGGGCGACGGCGGCGCCCCGCTCGGCCGCGAGCTCGACATCGCCAAGGTCTTGACCGGGCTCAAGCGCCTCGGCATCCGCAACCACGTCTGGCTGACCGCCGACGTCCACTACACGGCCGCGCACTCCTACTCCCCCGACCGGGCGGCCTACCAGGACTTCGACCCGTTCTGGGAGTTCGTCTCCGGACCGCTCAACGCCGGCGCCTTCGGCCCCAACAAGCTGGACCCCACCTTCGGTCCGGCCGCCGAGTTCGTGGCCGCTCCTCCGGCGGCCAACACCTCACCCGCCGACGGCTTCCAGTTCTTCGGCGAGGTCGAGATCGACGCACGTACGCAGCAGCTCACCGTTACCCTCCGGGACATCGACGGCGGCGCTCTTTTTACGAAGACGCTGGACCCGAGTTTCCGTTAGGGTCTGCGGGCTAGGGCGTGTCTCTACGAAGACACGCCCTAGCCGTCTCCCGTTCGGGCCCAGGAGGACCAGCAGACCATGAGTGAGATTCATGTCGTCCCCAAGGACATGAAGGCATCCATCGGCATCGCCACGGACGCCGAGAGTGCCGTACGCAAAGCCGATTCCGCCGGCCATCTGACCAAGGCAGGCGCTGCGGTCCCGGGGGCGGAGTCGGTCGGCTACATGTCCGATCTCGGCACCCGCTGGACCGATGAGACCAAGGCCGCGGCCGACAGCTCGCAGAAGCTCGCCGCGGAGATGCAGAAGGCGCTCAACGAGTTCGAGGCCGCCGACGCCGCGGCCGGCCAGAAGGGCGGAAAGGTCATGGGCCCCAACTGATGGCGATCACCTTCGGCCAGGTCAAGACCTGGAAGGCCGCACCGCTCGGTGACGCCGGCGACGGGCTCAAGGCCGACCTCCGCAACCTGGAGACCAGCCGCGACGAGCTCGAGGCCAACGGCGTGGCCAAGTCCTGGACCGGCGCCGCCGCCGACGCCGCCCGAGGCCACCGCGACAAGCTCGTCACAGACCTCAGCAACCACATCACCGGCAAACAGGGCATGCAGAAAGCCCTCTACTCCGCCGAGACCCAGGTCGAAGCCATCGAACGCATCGTCCAGGGCATCCTCGACCGCGCCAAGACCCAGGAGTTCGCCGTCGGCGACGACGGCTCGGTCACCAGCACCGCCACGCCGCCCACCTTCCACAACCGCTACGAGGCCGAGGAATGGGGCAACAGCCGCCAGACCATCGCCCAGGAGCTCGCCGACGACATCACCGACGCCCTCGCCAAGGCGGCCGGGGTCGACCAGATCCTCACCGACGGCATCCCGGCCGGCACTGACGCGGACCTCGACCAGACCCGCGATCAGCGCGGGATGGCTTCCCCCGAGACCGCCGAGCGGTGGGCCCAGCTCACCGATGCCGAGCGCAAGGCGATCATCGACCAGAAGATCGAGGAGCTCGCCAAGGAGTACGGCGTCGATGTCGAGGACATCGTCTGGGACGCGAAGGGCAGCACCAACGGCTACTGGAGCGAGGACGACCACACGGTGCACCTCAATCCGGGCAACGTCGACAATCCCGACATCCTGCACACCGTGGCTCACGAGATGCGCCATGCCCGGCAGTACGAGGCGATCGACGACAACAACGACTTCCAGTTCTGGTGGGAGGACGACCCCTTCGACATGCACGAAGAGGACGGCATCACCGAGGAGCAGGCCGAGTCGTGGGAGGAGAACTTCGACGACTACAAGAGCACCGACAACGGCGACACCTACGAGGAGTACTACAACCAGCCCGTCGAGGCCGATGCCCGCAAGTCCGGCCGCGAATATCTCGACAACCTGACGCCCGCTGAGCTCGACCGCCTCCTGAAGGAGTCGAAATGACGACGTACGCCGACCTGGTCACCGCCTACCTCGACGACCCCGGCCCCGAGACGCTGGCTCCGCTGCGCCGCGCGGTCCGCAACTCGGCCAACTTCACCATCGACCTCGACCTGGGTGCGATCGACAAGCTGCTCGCCGAGGGTGCCTACGCCGAGGCCGCGACCGCGCTGCGCGCCCTCATGCCCGGCGCGATCTTCAGCCCGTCGGCCCACCTGCGTCTGGCGACCGCGCTGGAGCGCTCCGGTGAGGAGCGCTCCGCCGCCCGCGAGCGCCAGGTGGCCAGCGCCGCCCTGCGGAGCATCCGGGCGACCGGTGACGGCACCGAGGAGCACCCCTGGACGGTGCTGCGGATCAACGACGAGTACGACCTGCTCCGCGCCCTCAACAAGGTGCCCGGACGACAGGACCTCCTCGAGGCCGACGGGCGGCGTATCGACCGCCACACCTGCACCGACGGGACCTTCGCTCACTTCGACGCGACCGCGCTCGTCTGATGACGATCACGTTCGGCCAGGTCAAGACCTGGAAGGCGGCACCTTTGGGTGATGCCGGCGACGGGCTCAAGGCTGACCTCCGCAACCTGGAGACCAGCCGCGACGAGCTCGAGGCCAACGGCGTGGCCAAGTCCTGGACCGGCGCCGCCGCGGACGCTGCTCGCGGCCACCGCGACAAGCTCGTCACAGACCTCGGCACCCACATCACCGCCAAGCAGGAGATGCAGAAGGCGCTCTACACCGCCGAGCCCGAGGTCGAGGCCATCGAGCGTCTCGTCCAGGGCGTCCTCGACCGCGCCAAGACCCAGGAGTTCACCGTCGGCGACGACGGCTCGGTCACCAGCACCGCCACCCCACCGACGTTCAAGAGCCGCTTCGAGGCGGAGGAGTGGGGCAACAGCCGCCAGACCATCGCCCAGGAGCTCGCCGACGAGATCGAGAAGGCCCTCGCCAAGGCGGTCGGCGTCGACGCCATCCTCGCGCGCGGCCTGCCGACCGGAATCGACGAGCAGGGCGACGAGTACGGCAACATCGACCCGGCCATCGCGGAGAAGTGGGAGACCCTCACCATCGAGGAGCGCAAGGCGGTGCTCGAGGAGATGGTCAAGAAGATCGCCGCGGAGAGCGGCGTCGACATGCCCACCATCGACTGGAGCGACCTGGGCAACGACACCTGGGACGACGGCAGCATCACCTACGGCTACTGGAGCGACGAAGAGCCCACGATGGCGCTCAACCCCAACGTGCTCGACGACCCCGGCCAGCTGATCAACACCGTGGCCCACGAGGTCCGGCACGGTCGCCAGCACGAGGCCATCGACGACAAGAACGACTGGCAGTTCTGGTGGGAGGACGACCCGTTCGACGAGCACAAGGCGGACGGGATCAGCGAGGAGCAGGCCGAGGAGTGGGAGGAGAACTTCGACGACTACAAGAGCACCGACAACGGCGCCACATTCGACGAGTACTACAACCAGCCCGTCGAGAAGGATGCCCGCAACGCCGGCCGCGACTACCTGAACAACCTCACCGAGGAGGAGTTCAACCGGATCCTGGAGGAGTCGCGATGACGACGTACGCCGATCTGGTCGCCGCCTACCTCGACGACCCCGGTCCCGAGACTCTCGGGCCGCTTCGCCGCGCGGTCCGCGGCTCGGCCGGTTTCACCCCCGACCTCGACCTCGACTCGGTGGACAGGCTGCTCGCCGAGGGGTCCTACGCCGCGGCCGCCGCCGAGCTGAAGCGGGTCATGCCGGGGGCGATCTTCAGCCCCTCGGCGCATCTGCGGATGGCCACCGCGCTGGCGGGATCCGGGGATGAGCGGGCCGCGGCGCGCGAGCGCCAGGTCGCCCGGGCCGCGCTGCGCAGCATCCGCTCCACCGGCGACGGCAGCGAGCAACATCCGTGGTCGGTGCTGCGTATCAACGACGAGTACGACATGCTCCGATCCCTCGACAAGGTCCGCGACCGCCAGGATCTCGTCGAGACCGGAGACCGTCGCCTCGACCGCCTCACCTGCACCGACGGCACCGTCGTCCACTTCGACGTCACCTCGTTCGCCTGATCCCCAGAAGGACCGATGAAACCCCGAACGTACGTCCTCAGCGTCCCGATCGTCGGCGTGCTCGCCGCTGCGCTCCTGGCCGGCTGCGCAAGCGACCCCGACCAGGACGGCTGCGACATCTCCTCGCTGGGAACGTCCGGCGGCTCGATCAGCCTGGCCGCCGCGGTCATGCCGTCGCGGGTCGACGCCGGCTCGCTGGCCGCCGACGGGACGTACGTCGTCGCCAGCTGCACCGACGGCACTTGTCGCTGGAACGCCGCCGGCGGTGCGTACGAGACGGTCTCCGAGACCGGCTACGGCGCCATCAGCCCGGACCTGACCCTGGCGGCGCGGAAGGTCGGCTGCTCGGACATCGCGCTGGTCGAGGTCGACAGCGACGAGGAGGTCCAGCGGCTCGAGGGCCTGCCGAACCCGAAGGTCACCGACGCGAGCCCGGTCGGCGAGATCGCGTTCAGCCCCGACGGCCGGCTCGTGGCCGGCGCCGGGCTCGAGGGTGACCTGATCATCTGGTCGGTCGAGGACGGCGACGAGGTGGCGAGCACGGATCTTGGCAACGGGATCGGGTCGATCTCGTTCAGCCCCGACGGTGACCTGGTGGCGGTTGCCTCCGGCGACAGCGTCTCGATCCTCGAGGCCGACTCGGGCGACGAGGTCGGCACCGTCGCCGCCGCGAACGGGGCCGACCCGGTCTGGAGCCCCGACGGGCGCTGGATCGCCGGTGCCACCACCGAGGGCTACCCGACACTGTGGGACGCCGAGACGTTCGATGCTGCCGAGTCGCTTCCCGGCATCGATGCCAGCGCGCTCACCTTCTCGCCGGACGGGCGCTCCCTGGCTACCGCCGACGCCTCCGGCCAGGCGCCGTTGACCCTGTGGACGCCCACGGCACTGGGTGGTTCGGCGGGTTCTCGCGCGATCACGCCGGCGGCGGTGGCGGGATCGAAGCTGATCTTCAGCTCCGACGGCAAGACCCTCTACACCGCCTCGGCCGAGGACGGCGTGGCCGCCTGGGATGTCGCCACCGGCAAGGCCGCCGGGCAGTTCGACCAACCGCCGATGCCTCAGTAGCGCATCCGGGGCGGCGTACACAAGGATGTCCGTCGTGACCGCGATCCCGACGAACATCCCGCACGGGCAGACCGCCCGCCGCCTGGAGTGGCCCCACCTGCCCCCGTTCCTGCGGTCCGCGATCGAGAAGCGGCTCGGAGGCGGGCCGGTGGTCTCGGCGGAGTCGTGGGGGGCCGGGTTCACGCCTGGGTTCGCCTCGGTGCTGACCTGCCAGGACGGCTCCCAGCACTTCGTGAAGGCGGCCTCCGCCAAGGCCCAGCGCGACTCCGCGGCGCTTTATCGCGAGGAGGCGGCGAAGCTGAAGAAGCTCGCCGGCTGGGTCCCCGCCCCGAAGCTGAAGTGGTTCGACGACGGTGAGTGGGTGGTCCTCGCCTTCGAGCACGTCGAGGCGCGGCTGCCCTCGCGGCCGTGGACCGCACCGGATCTCGAGCTCGTCTCGCAGGCGCTGGTCGAGACCGCCGCCGCGCTCACCCCCGCCCCGGGCATCGGCTGGCCCACCTTCGCCGAGGAGCACGCCGCCTATCCGGGACTGTGGGACCGGGTCGCCGGCTACCCGCATGCCGAGCGGGCGGCCTCCCTGGCAGCGGGGTTCGCGGAGCACACCGCCGGCGAGACGCTGGTCCACCTGGACGTACGCGACGACACCGTCCTCATCCGCCCCGACGGTGGCGTCCTGCTGGTCGAGTGGACCTGGCCGGTCCTCGGCGCCGACTGGATCGACTCGCTCCTGCTGCTCGTCGGGCCGCGCGGCGACGGCCTCGACACCGAGTCGTTCCTGGCCACCCATCCGCTGCTGTCACGGGCCGCACCGGAGGCCATCGACTCGGTGCTGGCTCTCTTCGCCGGCTACTTCCTGGCCGCCGCCGACCAGCCGGTCAAGACGACCTCGCCCCACCTCCGCAGGATGCAGCGGTGGCAGGGCGAGGTGTGTCTGGACTGGCTGGTGGAGCGCCAGGGCTGGGATCAGGATCCCGCGTAGAACGCGTCGATCCGCGCCTGCTCCTTGGCCTCGACGACGTTGCGCTTCACCTTCAGCGACGGGGTCAGCTCACCGCTCTCGACGGTCAGGTCGTGCTCGAGGATCTCCCACTTCTTGATGGTCTCCCAGCGGTTGAGGCTCGCGTTGAGCTCGTCGACGTAGCCGCCGATCAGCTCGCGCACCTGCGGCGAGGTGACGATCTCCTCGTAGGACTTCCCCTCCAGCCCGTTGGCCGCGCCCCAGGCGCCGATCGCCTCGGGGTCGAGCGCGATCAGCGCGCTGACGAAGTTGCGGTTGGCACCGAAGACGAGGAACTGGCTGGTGTAGGGGCACAGCGCGGCGAACTTCGACTCGATCGCCGGCGGCGCGACGTACTTGCCGCCCGAGGTCTTGAAGAGCTCCTTGATCCGGCCGGTGATGGTGATGTAACCCTCATCGTCGATCGAGGCCTTGTCACCGGTGTGGTACCAGCCCTCGGCGTCGAGCGCCTTGGCCGTCTCCTCGGGCAGGTTGTGGTAGCCCGGCATCACGTGCGGGCCGCGGATGAGCAGCTCGTCGTTCTCGCCGATCTTCACCTCGCTGCCAGGGAACGCCTTGCCGACGGTGCCGAGCTTGTTCTCCGTCAGGGTGCCGACGGACGCGCCCGCGGCGTTCTCCGTCGAGCCGTAACCCTCCATGATCAGGATCCCGGCGGCGCGGAACCACTCGGCGATGTCGCGGTTGAGCGGAGCGGAGCCGGAGATGAAGAAACGTACGCGCCCACCGAAGCGGTCACGGACCTTGCTGAGCACGAGCTTGTCGAGCACCGCGTGCTTGAGGGCGATGGCGGTCGGCACGGACTTGCCCTCGCGCTGCAGCCGGTCGCGGGCGATGCCGTTGGCGAAGGCGGCGTCGAAGAGCTTCTTCTTCACGCCACCGTCGTTCTCGACCATCATCGTGATCTTGGCGTGAACCTTCTCGAAGATGCGCGGGGCCGCACCCATGAAGGTCGGCTTCACGATCGCCAGGTTGTCGACGATCTTGTCCATCCGGCCGTCGATCGCGGTCGGGAAGCCGCAGGCGATCTGGATCGAGAGCAGCACCTTGCCGAACACGTGGGACATCGGCAGCCACAGGAACTGCAGGTCGTCGGGGCCGAGCACGTCGCCCTGGACCCGGACGGCCTCGCCCTCGTAGACCCACGCACGGTGGAGCAGGCGCACGCCCTTCGGCCGGCCGGTGGTGCCCGAGGTGTAGACCAGCGTTGCCAGGTGGTCCGGGGTGATCGTGGCGGCGGTCTCCTCGATCACGTCCGGGTGGTCGGCGAGGTACTTGTCGCCGATCGCGGCCAGGTCGTCCAGGCCGATGACCCGCTCACCGTCGGTGGCGCCGTCGAAGGTGATGACCTTGACGACCTCGGGCAGGTCGGCGGCCTTCTCGGCGATCTTGGCGAGCTGGCCGTCGTCCTCGGCGAAGACGAAGCGGCACCCGGCGTCGCCGAGGATGTAGGCGGTGTCCTCGACGTTGGTCGTCGGGTAGACCGTCGTGGTCGCGCCGCCGGCGAGCATCACTGCGAGGTCGGCGATGATCCACTCGTAGCGGGTGGTCGAGGCGATGCCGACCCGCTGCTCGTGCTCGAGGCCGAGAGAGATCAGGCCCGCGGCGAGGCGGCTGGCCAGGTCGCTGGCCTCCTTCCAGGTCAGCGACTTCCACTCCTCTCCGCCGGCCTCGGTCGTCGAGCCGACCACGGGATAGCGGAACGCCTCCGCATTCGGGGTCGCCTTGACCCGGTTGAGGAAGTGAAGGGCGAAGTTCGCCGGCATCTCGTCGAGGAATGCGAGATCGATCGCGGACTGGGTCGGCATGATTCTCCTGGCCTGCAGTGTGTGCGTGGGGGTGAACGGTGGGCGGTTAGCACGAGAGGGACCGCGCGGGGGACCCTAGACGCTGGAGCCGAGCCGCAACAGGGGGTTCCGCCGGAAATCTCGTGACCGAGATCACCACAGCCTACCCCGGAGTAGCTAGGTGACGTACGGCGATTTGAGGCCAAACCACGCGAGTCTGTAATCTTGACCGCAAGCGTGTTCGCGTAGGCCTCTCCCCTCTCATTTCCCCGAGGGGCCGGATTGAGAGCTCGCACCACCACACGTCGAAGCACTGGAGATCATTCACCCATGGCGAACATCAAGTCGCAGATCAAGCGCAACAAGCAGAACGAGAAGGCGCACGAGCGCAACAAGGCCGTCAAGAGCGAGCTCAAGACCGTCATCCGCAAGTTCCACGCCGCCGCTGAGGCCGGCGAGAAGGACGCTGCGGTCGAGACCGCCAAGGTCGCCACCAAGAAGCTCGACAAGGCCGTCTCCAAGGGCGTCATCCACAAGAACCAGGCCGCCAACCGCAAGTCGGCGATCGCCAAGAAGGCTTCCTCCCTCTGAGGTAAGCCCCACCGAAGCCCCCGTCCTCCGCGACGGGGGCTTTGTTCATTTGCCGAGAAGTCGCCCCCGTCGGCCGAGTTGCACGTGCGTCGGCCGAGTGGGCACCGTGCTGCCATCTCGGCCGACCGTGCTGCCATCTCGGCCGACAGGGGTGACGCCTCGGCCGACGGGGGTGGCGCCTCGGCAGGGTCAGCGTTGGCGGAGGGCGGCGATGGTGAGGACGAGACGCTCGAGCGTGTACGCCGGGTCGCTGGCGGCGCCCTTGAGGTCGGCGTCGGCTCGGGCTACCGAGCGGAGGGCCTCGCCGATGCCCTCGCGGGACCAGCCGCGGGCCAGGCCTGCGACGGACTTCTGCTTCCAGGGCGGGGTGCTGCTGTCTCGGATGCCGGCGACGTGGTTGGCGACGGTGCGCAGCTGACCGGCCACGGCGGAGAGGACGTAGACCGGGGAGGAACCGGTGTCGAGGGCCCAGCGGATCTCCTCGAGAGCCTTGACCCTGTCTCCGGAGATGATCGCGTCGGCGATCACGTAGTTCTTCACCTCGGCCCGGCCGCCGAAGTACTGCTTGACGTGCTCCAGGCCGAGTCGCTTGGCCTCGTTGTCGTTGGCGAGCTGGCTCGCCGCGGCGGACAGGGCACGGAGATCCTGGCCGACCGCCTGGATCAGGAACTCGGCGCCCTCCTCGTCGAGGGTCGCGCCGTGCAGCCGCAGCTCGGCCTTCACGAAGCTGCCGAACTCACGCGCCTTCAGCTCGACGGACTTGTGCTCGGTCACCTTCGGGAGCTTGCGGAGCTTGGCGAGGGTGCCGCTGCCCTTCTGCCCACCACCGTGGACGAGGACGAGCGCGACGTCCTCCGAGGGCATCCCGGCATAGTCCACCAGGCCCGCGACCGACTCGTCGGGCAGGTTCTCCAGGTTGCGGACCACCACGCAGCGGATGCTCGAGAAGAGCGAAGGTGCGCTCAGCTCGCCGAGCGTCGCCAGCGTCAAGTCGGCGGCGGTCGCCTCGGAGACCTCCGCCTCGGCGTCATAGGCCTTGACCGCGGCCTTCGCCGACGCGACCGTACGCTCCCCCAGGAACTCCTCCTTGCCGGTCACCAGCGTCACCCGACCCAGGACGTCGGAGGCAGACAGGTTGCCCGTGGGGCTCGGTGCGGAGGCGGTGCGTGCCATGCTCAAACCCTCCCACACAGCACCGACACTTACTGCGTCACCACGGCCACCTCACCTCCCGACTCGAGGACCGCGACCGAGCCGTCACGGTCGGTGCGGTAGACCTCGGTGCCGCTCTCCTCGAGCCCCTGGACCGTGGCCGTGGCGGGATGGCCGTAGTCGTTGCCGGCACCGACCGATGTGAGCGCGACCTGAGCCCGCAGCGTACGCAGCCAGTCGAGGTCCTGGTAGCGAGAGCCGTGGTGGGGCACCTTGAGCACGTCGATGTCGAGCTCGGTCAGATCGTCGGCGAGCTGGTCCTGTCCCTCCGGCTCGATGTCGCCGGTCAGCAGCAGACGCAGGCCGCGGGACTCGACGAGGAGGACCACGCTCGCGTCGTTGGCGGTGGAGCCGTCCCCGGGGCCGCGGGTGTCGGACTCGCCTGTCGGCCAGAGCACCTGGATCCGCACCTCGCCGATGGTGGCCGTGGCCGCGTAGGGAGCCGGAACCGGCACCACCCCGGCCGCACCGGCGGCCTCCCCGAGAACCCGCACGCCCTCGGGCGGGTCCTGGAGCCGCGAGGTCCACAGCTCACCGACCTGCCGCCCGGCGAAGACGCCCTCGACGCCGTTGACGTGGTCGGCGTGGAAGTGGGTGATCACGGCGAGCGGAACCTCCTCGATCTCGAGGTGGTCGAGGCAGTCGTCGACGAGGTCCGGATCGGGCCCGGCGTCCACGACGACGGCGCTGCCCGACCCGGTGCGCACCACCAGGGCGTCTCCTTGTCCCACGTCGCACATCACGAGCACCCACCCCGGCGGCGGCCAACCCGGGCTCGGCAGTCGCACCAGCGCGACCGCGAGCAGCACCAGACATCCGGCCACGCCGGTGACCGGATGGCGCAGGATCCGAGGCGCCAGGAAGGCGATCGCGGCGCAGACGACCACCAGCGCCGCCAGGGCCGGCGGGCCGGTCGCCCAGCCGACCTCCGCGGTCGGCAGCCCGGCACCGAAGCGAGCCACCGCGATGATCCAGGCGACGCACCAGGTCGCGATCGTGCCGGCGACCATGCCGAGCGGATCCCAGACCAGCCCGAGCAGGCCTCCGAGGAGCCCGAGCACCGTCGCGGGTGCGACAGCGGGCTCGACGAGCAGGTTGGCGAGCACCGCGACGAGGCTGACCTGGCCGGAGATGGCGGCGACCACCGGAGTGCATGCCAGCTGCGCCGCCGCAGGGACCGCGATCGCCTCCGCACACCACTGCGGCATCCAACGCCTCAGGGCGTCGCGCCACGGTGGCCCGAAGAGCAGGATGCCGGCCGTGGCCAGGACCGAGAGGGTGAACCCGATCGAGATCGCCAGCCCCGGGTCGATCAGCAGCAGCCCGATCACCGCCGCACCGAGCCCGCGCAACGCTCGCTGGCGTCCGTTGTGCGTCATCGCGAGAAGCCCGACCGCACCCATCGCGGCGGCCCGCACCACGCTCGGCTCGGTGCGGGCGAGCACGATGAACCCGAGGATGCCGAGCACGCCGACGGCGTACAGCCCTCTCCCCCGCACCCCGGCCCAGCGGGCCACGATGAGCAGAAACCCCACGACCAGGGTCAGGTTGGTGCCCGAGACCGCGAGCAGGTGGGTGAGTCCGGTCGTGCGGAAGTCGTCCGCCAGATCGTCGGAGAGGCCGGTGTCGTCGCCGTCGACCAGCGCCGGGACCAGCGCTGCCTGGTCGGGTGGCCGGTGTGCCACTGCGTCCCGGATCGAGCCACGCAGCGTCTCGGAGGCTCGCCACCAGATCCCCGGACCGGAGACGACCCGCGGCTCGCCGGCGATCAGCAGAGCCGACTCCTCGTGCGAGTCACTCCTCGCCAGGCGTCCATTCGTCGACACCGTCGCTCCCAGCGGGATGTCCGCCCAGGCGTCGTCGCCGAGCACGACCACCGGCGTACGCAGCCGGTAGACCACTCCACGGCCCCTGATCTCCCGCACGCTGGCGCGCCGGAGCTGGTACGTCGCGTGCTGACCGCGCACCTCCTTCGGGTCGGTCGTGACCGTGGCGATCACCCGCACCTGCGCCTTGCGCTCGGCCAGGTCCGCCACCGGGTTGTCGCTGACACGGGCGGCGTGCAGGCCCGCGACGACCGCGGTTCCGGCGATCATCAGCACCAGCCCCAACGCCGTCGGGCGGCGCTTCCGAACGGCCCATCCACCGCCGATGCCGACGACGACAACGAGGACCACCAGCAGAGTCACGCCCCACCGTCCGCCGGTCACCACGACCGGTCCGGCCAATGCCCCCGCCCACGCACCGGCCCCGAGAAACGGCAGTCGCAGGTCCTTCACAACGTCACCAGAGGTGCCAACGACTCGTAGGTCTTCGGCCCGATCCCGTCGACCTCGAGCAGCTCGTCGACGGAGGTGAACGCGCCGTTGGTGGTGCGCCAGTCGATGATCGCCTGCGCCGTCACCGGCCCCACCCCGGGCAACGTCTCCAGCTCCTCCATGGAGGCGGTGTTGAGACTCACCCCCGCCCCGGGCGCACCGGCCGCCGGGGCACCTGAGCCCGGCGGCCCGCCTGCCGGCCCGTTCGGCGCTCCCACCACGATCTGCTGACCGTCGCTGAGCAGGGCAGCGAGGTTGAGCCCGGCGAGCTGCTTGTGGGAAGCCCCGCCGGCAGCCTCGACGGCATCCACCACCCGCGAGCCCACCGGCAGCACGACGATGCCGGGCTTGGGCACCTTGCCCTCCACGTCGACCGTCACCGTCCCCGCCGATGCTCCGCCCGACGGCACCGCGGCCACGCTCCCGGGCGCGGCCGAGCCGGTCGGCAGCGCGACCAGCGGGGAGGCCGAGGGCGAGGCGCGGGCGGCCGGCACCACCTCCGGGTCGGCGCGGATCATCCACCAGCAGGCCAGCGCCAGACCGACGACCAGCACCAGCGCGACGACGACGAGATGCCAGGGACCGAGGCTCACCCGCCCGCGCAGCGGCTCCGGCAGCACCGCGTCGGGCGAGATCACGACCTGACGCCGAGACGCGTGGCGCCCCGGGACCGGCACCAACGGATCCAGCTCCGCGGTGTCGGTCGCTCTCGGCCCGTCCCACCAGGGCGGCTGCCAGTCCTCCTCGCCCTCGTCCTCCTCTCCCGGTGGGTCGATCTCGGCGCGCAGCTGCTCCAGCCGCCGGGCGACGGCATCGGCGTGATCAGAGGTCGGTCGGGTCCGCATGACGCCGAAGCTATGCGCCCGCGCCGACACTTCCGAGCGCGTTCTCAGCGCCTGTGGACAACCCGATCCTCAACGGCCCCTGTGGACGGTAACCGGCCCGAGAAAGGGGTCAGAATCAGAGCTTGGGCCCCACGACGACCGCCACACAACCGGGCCCCACATGCGCACCGAGCACCGCACCCAGCTCCCCGACACGTACGTCGCCGTTGACCTTGCCGTTCAGCTCCTCGCACAGCCCCGAGGCCATCGCACCGGCCCGATCCGGGCTGCCCAGGTGGGCGACGACGACCTCGACCCCGTCAACGTCCTCACCGGCCTCGACCCCGAGCGCCTGCAGCCGCGCGATCGCCCGCTCAGCGGTACGCACGCGCTCGTGCGGCACGACCCGCCCCTCCTCGATCGTGAGCAGCGGCTTGACCGCCAGCGCCGTCCCGAGCAGCGCGGCAGCAGCACCGATCCGCCCGCCGCGGCGTAGATACTCGAGGGTGTCCACGTAGAAGTAGGAACGCGTCGCCGCGACCTGTGACAAGGCAGCCTCCCGCGCCTCGGCAGCGCTCCCGCCCCGACCGGCCACTGCCGCGGCCGCCATCACCGCGAACCCGACGCCGGGCCCGACCAGCCGCGTGTCCACGGTGACCACCGGCACCGGAGCCTCCCGCGCCGCGAGCATCGAGGACTCGCACGTCGCGCTCAGCTCCGCGGAGAGGTGGATGGAGACGATCTCCTCGAACCCCTGCGCCGCGAGCTTCGCGTACGCCTCGGCCAGCAGCGCCGGCGAGGGCCGTGAGGTCGTCACCGTCTTGTGCGCCGCCAACGCCGTCAGCAGCGCTTCGGGCGAGGTCTCCTCCACCCCGTCGTCGTACGACGTCCCATCCACGATCACCTGCAACGGCACCGATGTGATCAGCTCCGCGGCATCCCCGAGATCGGATGGAAGCATCGCGGTCGAGTCGGTCACGATCGCTACCCGGGCCATGTCAGAAGCCTACAGATCGAGCCATCGCGTCGACAGCGCGAGTGAGCCGATCAGACGACGATGTTGACCAGCTTCGGCGCGCGGACGATGACCTTGCGCACGGTCTGGCCCTCGATCGCGGCCGCGATCGTCGGGTCGGCCAGCGCGGCGGCCTCCAGGTCGGCCTCGGAGATCGAGGGCGAGACCTCCAGGCGCGCACGCACCTTGCCCTTGATCTGCACGACAGCGGTCACGACGTCCTCCACGAGCAGCTCGGGCAGAGGCGTCGGCCACGCAGCCCGCGCGACCGTCGGCTCGTGCCCCAGACGCTCCCACATCTCCTCGGCGGTGTAGGGCGCGACCAGCGAGAGCAGGATCGCGACCGTCTCCGCGGCCTCGCGTACGGCAGGATCGGCCGGACCACAACCCGAGTCGATCGCCTTCCGGGTCGCGTTG
Organism: Nocardioides sp. NPDC059952; assembly: GCF_042730435.1. Classification (NCBI taxonomy): domain Bacteria; kingdom Bacillati; phylum Actinomycetota; class Actinomycetes; order Propionibacteriales; family Nocardioidaceae; genus Nocardioides; species Nocardioides sp. NPDC059952. The sequence continues at coordinate 53,693 of NZ_JBHWLY010000021.1, forward strand.
ACCAGCTCCATTACGCGGGCCACGACCACGTTGAACCGGTAGGACTCGATCAGCTGCTCGGCCTCGGCGATGGTCTTGTGGGTCGTACGACGCAGCGCCACGTCCCCATCAGACAGATCGACACCCGGCGCGGACGTCACGTCCCCGGCCAGCCGCCAGGCCCGCTGCAGGAACTTCACCGAACCGGCCGGCGAGACGTCGGCCCAGTCGATGTTGTCCTCCGGCGGGGAGGCGAAGACCAGGGTCAGCCGGGTCGCGTCGACGCCGAACTCCTCCAGCACGTCCGACAGGTTCACGCCGTTGCCCAGCGACTTCGACATCTTCTTGCCGCCGTTGATCACCTTGCCCTGCGACAGGTAGGCCGAGAACGGCTCGTCCCAGTCGATCAGGCCGATGTCGCGCAGCGCCTTGGTGAAGAAGCGGGCGTACATCAGGTGCAGCACGGCATGCTCGTCGCCGCCCAGGTAGAAGTCGACCGGACCCCACTCGCTGGCCAGATCGGAGGAGAACGCCTGGGTCTCGTCCGTCGGCGACAGGTAGCGCAGGAAGTACCACGACGAGTCCACGAAGGTGTCCATCGTGTCCGAGTCGCGCGTGGCCGGGCCGCCACACTTCGGGCAGGAGACGTTGACCCACTCGGAGGCCGCCGCCAGCGGCGAGACGCCCTTCGGCTTCAGGTCGGCCCCGGCCAGATCGGGCAGCTGCACCGGCAGCTGGTCGTCCGGCACCGCCACCTCACCGTCGACCGGGCAGTGCACGATCGGGATCGGCGCACCCCAGTAGCGCTGCCGCGACAGCAGCCAGTCACGCAGCCGGTAGTTGATCGTGCCCTTGCCGTGGCCCTCGGCCTCCAGCTTCTCGATGATCTTGTGGATGCCGCTCGCCTTGTCGGCCACGCCCTCCAGCTCCGGGGAGTTGACGTACGCACCGTCACCCGCGGTCGCGACGTACGTCTCCTCGGGGTTGTCGGCGCCCGGCACGTCCACGACGCGACGCACCGGCAGCGAGAACGCCTTGGCGAAGTCCAGGTCGCGCTGGTCGTGGGCCGGAACGGCCATCACCGCGCCGGTGCCGTAGTCGGCCAGCACGTAGTCGGCCGCCCACACCGGGATCTGCTCGCCGTTGACGGGGTTGGTCGCGGTGACGCCCAGGTCGACACCGGTCTTGGGACGGTCGGTCGCCAGCCGGTCGATGTCGGAGGCCTTGCGTACGTCCTCCAGGTAGCCCTCCAGCGCGGCGGCCCGCTCGGGCGCGACGATCTCGGCAGCCAGGTCGGCGTCGGCGGCGACGACCATGAAGGTCGCGCCGTAGAGCGTGTCGGGGCGGGTGGTGAAGACCGTCACCGTCCGCTTCTCACCAGAGGTCAGCGAGATCTCGAAGTCGACGTGCGCGCCTTCGGACCGGCCGATCCAGTTGCGCTGCATGTTGACGACCTTGCCGATCCAGGTGTCCTGCAGCTGGTCCAGGCCGTTGTACAGCTCCTCGGCATAGGCGGTCGTGCGGAAGTACCACTGCGTCAGGTCACGCTTGGTGACCACCGCGCCGCAGCGCTCGCACTCGCCGTTGACGACCTGCTCGTTGGCCAGCACGGTCTGGTCGTTGGGGCACCAGTTGACCGGGGACTTCTTGCGGTAGGCCAGGCCGGCCTCGTACAGCTTCAGGAAGATCCACTGCGTCCACTTGTAGTACTCCGGGTCGGAGGTGTGCAGACGGCGCGACCAGTCGAAGGAGATGCCGTAGCGCTTGAACGACTCCGCCTGGGTCTCGATGTTGGCGTAGGTCCAGCCGGCGGGGTTCTCGTTGCGCTTGATCGCGGCGTTCTCGGCGGGCAGGCCGAAGGAGTCCCAGCCGATCGGGTTCAGGACGTCGTAGCCCTTCAGCCACCAGTAGCGGGCGAGGACGTCGTGCAGGGCGGTCACCTCGGCGTGGCCCATGTGCAGGTCGCCGGAGGGGTAGGGGAACATCGTGAGCGCGTAGCGCTTCTCGGCCCCCTCGCGCTGGCCTGCCTTGAACGGCTCCAGCTTCTCCCAGATGGGGCGCCACTTGTCCTGCAGCTCGGTGACGTCGTACGTCGCCTGCTCGGCCTGCTCCTGCGTCATTGGTCTTTCGTCCTTGTCGAGTGTCGTGCGTCAAGACTGCTTCTGGAACAAAGCTCCATAGAACTAAAAAGGCCCCTCACATGGAGGGGTAGCCGCGTGACCGGGGTGTGTCCCTCAGGGTCAGCGCGGCTGCCTAAGAAGCAGGACAGACATCTGCATGTGCCCAGGGTAGCCGACCACCGCCGCCATCGTCATTCGCAGTCCCGCCATACTCCCGCGCCCGGTACCGATGACAGGGTCGAAGTCCTCTAGAAAAGCACTTTCGATACCTCATGAGTTCCGCCCTGCAGATCGACCGACAGAAAATACCGCCGGAGGGGCCTTCACCTATTGCGACCGCGCATCTGAGCGTGCCAAACTGGCGGCGCTCCGCTGCTCGTGATGTCGGTCGTGAATGAGGACCCCCCCATCTCATCCAAGGAACGCTCCGAGCAGCGGAGTCCAAGCTTCGGAGCCCCTGCGACCCGGTCGTAGGGGCTCTCGCATTCACGCTGCCGAGCCGGCACACCACCCGGGACTGCTCCATTTGGGTCATGCGACATACCCTCCCCGGTAGCTACCGTCGTTCTCGTGCAGAGCGCCCCCGAGCAGCACCAGGCCGCCCTCGTCGGCCGAGACCCGGAGCAGGTACGCCTGGCCAGACTGCTGAGCCGCACGCGGAACGGAAAGGGCGGGGCGATCGCCGTGCTCGGCGAACCGGGCATGGGCAAGTCCGCCCTGCTCACCGCGGCCACCGCGGGCACGAGCATCCGGGTGGTCAGGCTCGACGGCTACGAGTCCGAGTCCGACATGGCGTTCGCCGCGGTCCAGCGGCTGGTGACGTCGCTGCACGCCGAGAGCGAGCTGCTCCCGGAGCAGCAGCGCCGCGCCCTGCTCGTCGCCTCGGGCGAGGCGGACGGGCCGCCGCCGGACCGCTTCCTGGTCGGTCTCGGGGTCCTCGGGCTGCTGGCCGCCGCGAGCAACGGGCACGGCATCGTCTGCACGATCGACGACGCCCATCTGCTCGACCCGGAGAGCCTGGACGCGCTGGCGTTCGTGGCCCGCAGGATCGCGGTGGAGCGGGTCGCGGTCATGTTCGCCGGGCGCGACGAGGCCGGCCTGGCCGAGCATCTCGGGGGCGTACCCCAGCTCGCGCTGACCGGCCTGGACACCGATGCCGCCGTACGGCTGCTGAACCGTGCGGCGGCGGAACCCCTCCCGCCCTCGGTGGCCCTGGCGATCGCCCAGGCCACCGGCGGCAACCCGCTCGCCCTGATCGACCTCGCCGGCGAGTCGCTGGTCCACGAGCTGCCGGACCTGGGGATGGCCGGTGAGCCCGTCCCCGTCGGTCGCCATCTGGAGGCCCACTACGTACGCCGGGCTCGCCAGGCCGACCGGGCGGTCCAGACCTGGGCGCTGCTGGCAGCGGCGGACTCGACCGGCAACATCGACCTCCTCGCCGCCGCGGGCACGGCGCTCGGCCTCACCCTCGAGGACGCCGACCGCGCCGAGGTCGCCGGGCTCGTCCAGCTCGCCCCGACCGTACGGTTCCGCCATCCCCTGGTGCGCTCGGCGGTCTACAACGCGGCCTCGGGCGTCGAACGACGCCGGGTCCACCGTGCCCTCGCGCACGCGGCCGACCGGGCGAACCTGACCGAGGCGGAAGCCTGGCACGCGGCCCGGGCCGTCGTCGGGACCGACGAGGAGGTCGCCGCCCGGCTGGACCTGACCGCGGACCTGGCCGCCCGCCGCGGCGGCTTGGTCTCGTGTGCGCGTCTGCTCGCCCGTGCCGCTGAGCTGAGCCCGCTGGGAGAGGCGCGCGCCGCGCGGCAGGTCGGCGCCGCCGAGGCGGCCCTGGCCGTCGGCGCCACGCACCTCTCACAGCGGCTCGTCGACGACCTCGACGAGGAGTCGGCCGGCGCGGTCACCCGCGGCCGCGCGCTGATCATCCGCAGCGCGCTGACGCTGCTGCACGCCGAGCGGGACGGGGTGATGAGCGGTGCGGCCGACCACCTGCGCGCCGCCGATCTCTTCCACGGACTCGACGACGTACGCGAGCAGGACGCGCTGCTTCGGGCCTTCGACCGATGTTCGAGCGCCGACCGGCTCATGACCGGCGTGACACAGGCCGAGCTGGGCCGGCGGATGCTCGCCGGCGCAGACCTGGACGGCCGATGGTCGGTCGTGCTGCGCGGACTGGCCGCCTTGATCCTGGAGCCGTACGACACGGCGCACCCGAAGGTGCGCGCGGCGTTCGACGCGGTGCTCGCCCTGCCCGATGACGAGATCATGTACTTCGGCAGCGTGATCGCCGGCCTCGGTGGCTACCTGTGGGACGACGGGAGCCGAGCCGCCGGCCTCGACCGGGCCGCACGCGCCGCACGCGACCGAGGCGCCCTGCTCGTGCTCGACACGCTGCTGTGGATCATGGCCCTCTCCGAGGTCTACGGCGGCTCCCTGCACCGGGCCGGTCGCTGCGTGGAGATGCATCGAGAGGTACGCGGCGCGATGGGCTACGAGGATGCGAACGTGCCCAACGTCGCGGTGATGGCCTGGACCGGGGAGCCACGCGAGCTGGTGGCGGCCGTGGCCGACGGCGCCGGTGCGATCGGGTTCGGCGGGGTCCGGTCCTCGGGGATCGAGGGGCTGGTCGCGCGTGACCTCGCGGACCGGCGCTACCAGGACGCCTACCAGCGCCACAGACCGCTGGTCGAGGACCCGTTCCTCCAGGTCACCCCGATCTGGTACGCCGACTTCGTCGAGTCAGCCGTACGCTCCGGCCATCCGGAGGAAGCCCGGCGGGTCGCCCAGGACCTGGCTGGCCGGGCGGCGGTCAACGGCATGCCGTGGTGCGAGGGGGTCGCCCGCCGTGCGCTCGCGCTGGTGAGCCCGGACGAGGAGGCCGAGGCCCACTACCTCGCCTCGGTCGCGGCGCTGCACAAGACGCTGGCCGAGACCGAGCTCGGCCGGTCGTACCTGCTCTACGGCGAATGGCTCCGTCGCGTCCGGCGCCGTCGCGAGGCGGCCGAGCAGCTCCGACTCGCGCTGCAGCACCTGCGCCACAGCGGCGCGGAGATCTTCGTGCCGCGGGTTCTCGCCGAGCTCGAGGTTCTCGGCGTCCGGGCCGACGACGTCGTGGACGCCGAGGCGAACCCGCCGCTGGAGCTCACCACCCAGGAGCACACGATCGCCCGCCTGGCCGCGTCCGGGCGTACCAACGCCGAGATCGCCGCCAACCTGTTCATCAGCCCGAACACCGTCGACTACCACCTGCGGAAGGTCTTCCAGAAGCTCGCCATCTCCTCTCGCCGGCAGCTGGCCGACCGGCTGAACGCCTAGGGTCGCCCCAGGTCTACACCGGAAGCCGGAGCGGAACCCCCGGCGTCGGCCAACGGAAGCGGTCTGCGATCCCGGGCGGAGCATCGGCCAGGTCGGCAAGGATCCGGTCCTTCCCCTGACGAAAGTGCGACCAGCCCTCGTAGTGCACCGGCACCACCGTGACCGGGTCGAGCAGCCCGCACAGCTCGACCGCGTCCCGCCCGCCCATCGTGTACGCGAGCGGGCCGGTCACCGGGAATCCGACGCGCCCGAGGTGCACGATCGCGGTTCCGACGTCGACCCGGTTCGCGACCTCGCCGAGACCGCCGTAGAGCACCGTGTCCCCCGAGACCCAGACGGCTCCGTGCTGTTGCCCCTCCCAGGTCAGCGAGAAGCCGATGACGTCGCCGACGATCGGTCTGCTGCCGAAGAAACCGTGACGCGCGGGAGTCGCGGTCACCGTGAGCGTCGGACGGTCCGGCGCCTGCAGCACCGTGGTCTGCCATGGCCGCAGACCCCTCACCGTGCGGCCCAGTCCCGACCTGGAGAGCCTGACTGCGCCCGAGGCGGTGGTGGCCACGGCCCCGGCACCCGGCAGCAGCGCCCGGCCGGCGTCGTCGAGGTTGTCGGCGTGATGGTCGTGGGTGAGGAGGACGGCGTCGATGGGGCCGATCTCAGCGGCGAGGACCGCAGGACCCGCGGTCTTCCGGGAGGACGTACCCCAGCCGAACCTGTACGTCCGGCCGGGGGCGTCGAAGGTCGGGTCGGTCAGGATCCTCCACCCGGCCACCTCGAGGAGCGTCGTCGGTCCTCCGACGTGAGTGAGGGTAAGGTCCATCGCACGGCCTCAGGAGGCGTTGGATCCGGTAGCGCCCCGCTCTCCGGCGTGGGAGAGCGCCCACTCCAGCGCGTGGTCGGCGATCTCCTCCCACCCCGGACCCGCCACCATCAGATGCGGCCGGCCCTCATACGTCTCGTGCTCGGTGACGGTTCCGGCACCCTGGTAGTGCTTGACGTTCGAGGCCTGCACCGACGGCGGCATGATGTGGTCCTCGGACCCGGACAGGAACAGCAGCGGCGCTCGGTCGGCGTTCTTGAAGTCGACCCAGGCACCCTGGTGACCGGGCTGGAAGTTCGCCAGCACGGAGTCGAACAGGACCCGGCCCGAGGCCGGGATGTGGTAGCGCTCGTAGAACGCCGCCGACTCCTCCTCGGTGTAGGTGTTCGTGAAGGCGTACGTCCACTGCTCGGCGTCGAAGCCGACGGCGCGGTGATGGTTCGCCGGGTTCTTGAGCACCGGGAAGACCGAGCGCAGCTGGGTCCACGGCGTGGCCCGGATGCCCTCGGTCGGAGCCGAGTTGAGGACGACCCCCGCGGCACCGTAGCCGTGGTCCATCACGACCTGCGTGAACGCCCCGCCGGCCGAGTGGCCCATGATGATCGGTGCGCTGTCGAGCGTGGCGAGGAAGGCCTCCAGGTGGGAGACGATCCCCTCCAGGGTGAGGTCGGCGATCGGGGTCGGGTCGTCGCGGAGGGCCTCGACCTCGACCTCGAAGCCGGGGTAGGCGGGGGTGTGCACGGTGAAGCCCTTGGCCTCGTACCGGGCCTTCCAGTGTTCCCACGACCGGGGTGTGACCCAGAAGCCGTGGATCAGGACGATGGTGTCCGGGGTGCTCATGTCAGGTTCCCTCTCTGTTGCTGGGGCTGGGATTGCTGGGCTGGGACGCTCCGATCGTCCATCGAGTCGCGATGCGCCCGGACCACGTACGACGCGTAGTCCCGCGGGACTACGCGGTCCACGTGGTCCGCCGAACCGGATGGCTGCGTGAGGCTCGTCAGGTCAGAGCCCAACCGACCGTGGGAGGAAGCCGATGCCTTACATCACCGCCGACGACGGCGCCCAGATCTTCTACAAGGACTGGGGTGTCAGCGGAAGCCCTGTGCTGCTCAGCCACGGCTGGCCGCTCAACTCCGACGCTTGGGAGGCCACCGCGCTCTTCCTCGCCCAGCACGGCCACCGAGCCGTCGCCCACGACCGCCGGGGCCACGGCCGTTCCAGCCAGACCTGGTCCGGCAACGAGATGGACACCTACGCCGACGACCTCGCCTGTCTGATCGACGCGCTCGACCTGCGCGACCTCACCCTCGTCGGGCACTCGACGGGCGGCGGCGAGATCGTCCGGTACGTCGGCCGGCACGGCACCGGCCGCGTCGCCAGGCTCGCCCTGGTCTCGGCGGTCCCGCCGCTCATGCTGCGGACCGAGGACAACCCCGAGGGGCTACCCGTCGAGGTCTTCGACGAGATCCGGGCCGGGGAGCTGGCCAACCGGGCCCAGCTCTACCGCGACCTGGCCGACGGACCGTTCTTCGGGCACAACCGGAACGGCGACGTCCCGCAGGGGTTCCGCGACGCCTTCTGGCTCCAGGGCATGGCGTCGGGGCACCGCGGTGCCTACGAGTGCATCGCGGCCTTCTCCGCCACCGACTTCCGGCCCGACCTGGCCAAGATCGACGTGCCGACGCTGGTCGTGCACGGCGACGACGACCAGATCGTGCCGATCGAGGTCGGCGGCCGCCGCTCGGTCGAGCTGATCGACGACGCGGAGCTGAAGGTCTACGAGGGTTCCAGCCATGCCCTCCCGGACACCGATCGCGATCGCCTGCACGCCGACCTGCTGGCCTTCATCGACCGCTGAGCGTGCCCTACGGCACCCGCGCCCGCCAGGCCGGGGTGCCGTGCTTGGTCTCGACCAGCGCCGCGGCCTCGTCGATCGTGGCCTGGTCGAGGCCGACGTACGCCGCGCCGAAGCTCTGCTCGAACTCCGCGAGCAGCGCCTCGATGACCTTGTCCCGGCTCAGCCCGGTCTGAGAACGGATCGGGTCGACCCGCTTGGCCGCGCTCCGGGTGCCCTTGTCGGACATCTTCTCCCGGCCGATCCGGAGCACCTCGAGCATCTTGTCGGCGTCGATGTCGTAGGCCATCGTGACGTGGTGCAGGACGCCGCCCGGGATCCGCTTCTGCGCGGCACCGGCGATCTTGCCGACCGGCGAGGCGATGTCGTTCAGACCGGCGTAGGCGGCCTCGATGCCGACGCTGCGCAGGCCGCGCAGCACCCACTCGTCGAGGAAGGCGTACGACTCCTGGAAGGACATCCCGGCCACGAGCGTGTCGGGCACGGCGAGGCTGTAGGTGATCGTGTTGCCCGGTTCGATGAACATCGCGCCGCCGCCGGAGATGCGGCGTACGACCTCGATGCCGTGCCGCTCGGCGGCGGCTTCGTCGACCTCGTTGGAGAGGGACTGGTAGCTGCCGATCACGACGGCGCTGCTCGCCCAGTCCCAAAACCTCAGGTTGGGGGCGCGGCGGCCCTCGGCGACCTGACGGACGATGATCTCGTCGAGGGCCATCTGCATCCGCGGCGACAGCGGGCCGGTCTCGACGATCTCGAGGTCGAGGTCGTCCCACGTCGTGGCCCGACCCAGCGCGCGAAGCACCGTGAGGGCGATGTCGCGGGTGCCGAAGCCGACCAGCTCGGCGTCACGGGCCGCGGCGTCGAGCTGCGCGGTCAGGTGGTCGAGGGACACGTCCACGGACTGCCCCTCCAGCGCCGCGGTCAGCCACCCCAGCGCCTCGTCGGGTTCCAGGAAGAAGTCGCCCGAGAGGACGACATCGTTGATCGTGTCGGCGGAGACCGTCGCGTCGACGACGACCAGCTTGCCGCCGCGTACCTTCCGCTCGCCATGCACTCGTTCGCTCACAGTTGCTCAACACCGCGAACGCCCCGATTCATCCCCGCGGCCGAGGCGTCACGCGCGCTGGCCGAGGCGTCGCTCCGGTCGGCCGAGGCGTCACCGCGATGCCCACTCGCCCGACGTAACTGACGCCTCGCCCGACGTAACTGACTCCTCGCCCGCCGTACCTGACGCCTCGGCAGGGGGTGGTCAGACAGCAGCGCCGCAGGAGCCGGCGGTGTCGGCCAGGCGGGTGAGACCGGCCGGCCCGACGAGGGGGCGGGGGTCCTCGGTGAGGGTCCAGGCACCGTCGGTGAGGACGTAGTCGCCCTGGACGTCACCGGCGAGAAGGGACCGTACGCCGGCGACCAGGCGGTCCACGTCGGCGAGCGAGGTGCCGATGCCGATGCTCGCGCGGACCGCGCCTGCGGTGAGCCCGAGGCGCTTGAGGAGCGGCTGCGCGCAGAAGCGGCCATCGCGTACGCCCAGGCCGTGCTCGGCCGAGAGGTAGGCCGCGACCTTGCCCGGCTCGATGCCGTCGACGGTGAACGTGACCACGCCGACAGGCTCGTCGGAGTCGGGCCACAGGCGGACGACGTCGACGCCGTTCAGCGCGGACAGGCCGGCCACGAGGCGCCCCCTCAGCGACGCCTCGTGGCGGTCCAGGTCGGCGGCCGAGAGGCCACCGAGAGTCGTACACGCAGCGGCCAGCGCGGCGGCACCGATGACGTTGGGCGAGCCGCCCTCGTGACGCGCGGGCGCGGGCTGCCACGTGGTCTCCCCCACCTCGACGTCGTCGACGGCCCCTCCCCCGGCGAGGTAGGGGGTGCCGACGTCGAGCCAGTCGCGACGCCCGACCAGGGCGCCGGCGCCGTAGGGCGCGTAGAGCTTGTGGCCGGAGAATGCGACGTAGTCGGCGCCGGTCGCGGCCAGCGAGAAGTGGCGGTGGGCGAGCAGCTGGGCACCGTCGACGAGCACCCGGGCGCCGTGGGCGTGGGCCAGGGTGACGATCTCGCCGACCGGGAGCGCCTCGCCGGTGACGTTGGAGGCACCGGTGATCGCGACCAGGGCGAAGCTGTCCCGGGCCAGCTCCCCGGCGAGGGCGTCGATGGTGCCGGCGAGGGTATCCCGGCCCGCGACCACGGTGACGCCGGCACCGACACGGCGCCACGGGAGCAGGTTGGCGTGGTGCTCGATGTCGAGGACGAGGACCCTGCCCGGTACGCAGCCCCCCAGCAGGTTCACCGCGTCGGTGGTGTTTCGGGTGATGACGGTGACGTCGTCATTTCGCGCGCCGACGTAGGCGCCGATGGTCGCGCGCGACTCCTCGTAGAGGGCGGTCGAGACCTGGGACAGGTAGCCGGCGCCACGGTGGACCGAGGCGTACCAGGGCAGGACCTCGGCCACCCGGTCGGCCACGCTCTGCAGCGCCGGCGCCGACGCGGCCACGTCGAGGTTGGCGTACGTCGTGGTCGTTCCGTCCAGCAGCGGGACCTGAGTGTTCGAGCCGACGAGCGGAAGCAGGGACATGGGGGCACCCTTCGGGTCATGGCTCCGCCAAGGCTGCCCGGCGAAGCACGCGCTTGCCCGCGCCACCTCGGCGAGGGCCTGGTCGTCACCCGGAGCACCCCACCGCGTGGGAGGGTTGCCCGCCAGCAAGCCGGGGCTTCGCGCTGGCAGTCGTGACCTTCGCCAGAATCCTGCCCGAGACCTGGCGCGCCCACCAACTCGATATCTCGATCGGTGGGCACGCGTCTCAGATCACGGACGCCCCTCCCAGGGGTTGCCGTGGTCGTCCCCGTTGTCGCAGGTGCCGAAGAACTCCGAGACCGGGTCGCACTCCTCGCCGTCTTCACCCTCAGGTGGAGCAGGCGGAGCGGGCGGAGCGATCAGCTCCTCCTCGTGGCCGGACTCGGGATCCTGGCCGTCGACGTAGACGGGTTCGGGGAAGTTCTCGACCTCCTTGCCCTCCATGGCCTCGGCCATGATGGCCGCCCAGGTCTCGGTGGGATAGTCGGCGCCGAAGTAGGACGGCATCCAGCCGCCGTCGAGCTTGCCCTCGCCGTTGCCGCGCGAGTAGCGCACGGCGGTCGCGATCTGCGGGGTGAACCCGACGAACCACGACGAGCAAACGTGCTGCGCGCTGGTGCACGTGCCGGTGCCGGTCTTGCCGGCCACCGGCCGGCCGATGCTCTGCGCCTTCTGGCCGGAGCCGCTCTGCACGACGCCCTGCATCGCGTAGGTCACGTCGGCGGCGACGTCCTCGGAGATCGCGTGCCGGGCGTTCTTGCGGCCGTTCCAGCTGTAGAGGACGTTGCCGGCGCGGTCGCGGACCTTCTTCACCACGTGCACGTCGTGGCGGTAGCCGCCATCGGCGATCGTGGCATAGGCGTTGGCCATGTTGATCGGGCTGACGTTGGCACGGCCGAGCGCGATCCGGTCGTCGGTCTTGTGGTCGAAGTCGGTGGTGGTGCTGGGGATCCCCGGGAACTTCGGGTTCGCCTTCGCCGGGGCGACCCCCGCGGCGACCGCGGTGTCGTAGATCGCCTTGCGGCCCTCCTCGGGGCCACCCATCGACTCGGTCATGTCGATGTAGGCCGTGTTCACCGACTGCTCCATCGCCTTGAGCATGGTGATGTGCTGGCCGTAGTCCATCCCGTCCGCGATCCCGGCCTGCTCACCCTCGTTGACCACCTCGGAGCCGGCGTAGGTGGTGAACGGCGAGTCTCCGGCCCACGTCGAGTTCAGCGAGTAGCCCTTCCCGATCGCCGCGGCGGTGGCGAAGGCCTTCATCGTCGACCCGGCGTGACCACCGGTCGCGGCCCAGTTCTGCTGGCTGTCGAGATAGTCCTGGCCACCGTAGAAGCCGAGCAGCGCTCCAGACCCGACGTCGACCGAGGCGGTCGCCACGTGGAGGGCGTTCTTCTGGTCGGGGTCGCCCTTGACGTACGCCTTCCGGTTCTTCGGCTTCACGGTCTTGGCCGCGGTCGCCGATGCCTTCATGACCTTGGGCGAGAGCGTCGCGGTGATCCGGAGGCCACCGCTGTCGATCTTCTCCTCGGTGAACATCGGCTTGCCGTCGGCGCCCTTGAGGCCGAGCAGCTCGGCCTTGATCATGGTCAGCGCATGGCCACGCTGGCCGCCGAGCCGGCTCGACACCGTCTTCGCGGGGAACTTCGGCAGCGCGTCTTTCACCTTGTCGGCCTCGGCCTGCTTCAGGTAGCCGAGGTCGACCATGCCGGAGAGGACGTACTGGTAGCGGCCGAGCAGCTTCTCCTCACCCCGGAAGGTGCTGCTGGCGGGGTCGAACCCGGCCGGGTTGTTGAGGATGGCCGCGAGCGCCACCGTCTCCCGCAGCGACAGGTCCTTGGTGGGCTTCGCGAAGTAGGCCTTCGCGGCCGCCTCGATGCCGTAGGCGCCGCGGTTGAAGTAGATCGTGTTGAGATAGTCGGTGAGGATCTGGTCCTTGCTCTTCTGCCTGGTCAGCTTCAGGGCGATGACCGCTTCCTTCAGCTTGCGGGTGTAGGAGTACTCGGAGGTCAGGTAGTAGTTCTTGACGTACTGCTGGGTGATCGTGGAGGCGCCACCCGAGGTGCCCTCGGTGGTGTTGGAGAACGCCGCCCGCACGATGCCCTTCACGTCGACGCCGCTGTTCTCGTAGAAGGTGCGGTCCTCGGCGGCCACCACGGCGTTCTTGACCATCTCCGGGATCTGGTCGGCGTCCAGCTTGATCCGGTTCTGGTCACCCTCCTGGTAACGGCCGAGCTCGGTCTTGCCGTTGCCGTAGTAGACGAAGGACGTCTCCACCTCGAAGGCGGCGTTGGGGTCAGGCACCGCGATCCGGTTGTAGGCCACGATCGCCGTCACCGACCCGATCAGGGCGATGGCCAAGAACCCGACCAGCGCCACCTTCGCGGTGACCTTCCCCCAGCGGCGCCAGGTGGTGGCCGGCGGACGACCGCCGCTGCTCCTGGATCCGCTGCTCCTGGATCCGGTGCTCCGGGTGGCCCACTTCTCGGCCGCCCAGGCCGTGGCCGGCTCGAGCTTGGCAAGCCAGTCGCGGGCCGCCGACGGCTTGGGTTCCGCCCGACGCGCACCCGGTCGGCTGGGCACCGCCCGAGGCAGCTCTGGCGCGATCCGAGGAGCCTGCGCGGCAGGCGGCGGAGGCGGCCGCCAGGACGGCGGCGGACCGGTCGGACCCTTCGGAGGCTCGGCGCTCCGGTGTTCCATTGCTCCACCTGACCTAGGCGACTGATTGCGGCGGCCGTTGATCCTACCCGGGTGGGTATGACGACGGAGGCCGACCCCGCAAGGGGCCGGCCTCCGTGTCGGTCGTACGCAGAGACGTACGACTCAGCAGATCACTTCTTCAGGTCGAAGCGGTCGTTGTCCATGACCTTGACCCACGCCTTGACGAAGTCGTTGACGAACTTCTCCTTGGCGTCGTCGGCACCGTAGACCTCCGCCAGGGCGCGGAGCTCGGAGTTGGCACCGAAGACCAGGTCGACGCGGGAACCGGTCCAGCCGTTGGAGCTGGTGTAGGTCGTCTCGTCGGCGGACGGGGTCCACTGCTGGTCGTAGTCGAGCAGGTTGACGAAGAAGTCGTTCGTCAGCACACCCGGGGTCTTGGTGAAGACACCGAGGTCGGAGCCGTCCCAGTTGTTGCCGAGCGCGCGCAGGCCGCCGACCAGGACCGTGGCCTCGGGGGCCGAGAGGCCGAGGAGGCTGGCGCGGTCGAGGAACAGGAACTCGGTGGGCAGGTCGAGGAACCCGGAGTCGTAGTTGCGGAAGCCGTCGGCGACCGGCTCGAGCCAGCCGAAGTTCTCGGCGTCGGTCTGCTCCTGGGTCGCGTCGACGCGGCCGGCGGAGAAGGGGACGCTCACGTTCTGGCCGGCGGCCTTGGCGGCGAGCTCGATGCCCACGCCACCCGCGAGGACGAGCACGTCGGCGAAGGAGACACCGGTCGCGGCCGCGATCTCCTCGTACTTCGCCAGGACCGGCTTGAGCTCCTCGGGCTGGTTGACCTTCCACGAGACCTGCGGCTCGAGACGGATGCGGCCACCGTTGGCGCCACCGCGGTGGTCGGACGTACGGTGCGTGGCCGCCGCCTTCCAAGCGGTGGAGACCAGCTGCTGCACGCTCAGACCGGACTCGGCGATGGCCGCCTTGGCCGCTGCGATCGCGGCCTCGTCGGTCGCACCACCCTCGGCGGGGAGCGGGTCCTGCCAGAGCAGGTCCTCGGCCGGGACCTCGGAGCCGACGTAGCGGCTCTTCGGGCCCATGTCGCGGTGGGTCAGCTTGAACCAGGCACGGGCGTACGCGTCGGAGAAGGCCTCCTGGTCGTCCTTGAACCGGCGGGAGATCTCGTCGAACTCGGGGTCCACGCGCAGCGCCAGGTCGGAGGTGAGCATGCGCGGCTCGCGCTTGCCGCCGCCGTGAGCCTCGGGAACCATGTCGGAGCCCGCACCGTTCTTCGGACGCCACTGCTTGGCACCGGCCGGCGACTCGAACAGCTCCCACTCGTAGGCGTAGAGGATGTGGAAGAACTCGTTGTCCCAGCGGGTCGGGTGGTAGGTCCAGGTGACCTCGAGGCCCGAGGTGAGCGCGTCCGCGCCGGCACCGGTGCCGTGACCGTTCTTCCAGCCCAGACCCTGGTTCTCGAGCGGCGCGCCCTCGGGGTCGGCGCCCAGCATGTCGTCCGGGTGCGCACCGTGGGTCTTGCCGAAGGTGTGACCACCGGCGATCAGGGCGACGGTCTCCTCGGAGTTCATCCCCATCCGGCGGAAGGTCTCCTTGATGTCGACCGCGGAGGACATCGGGTCGCTGTTGCCGTTCGGGCCCTCAGGGTTGACGTAGATCAGACCCATCTGGACGGCGGCCAGCGGGGCCTGGAGGTCACGGTCACCGGTGTAGCGCTCGTCGTCGAGCCAGACCTTCTCCGGACCCCAGTAGATGTCGTCGTCGGACTCCCAGACGTCCGCACGACCGCCGGAGAAGCCGAAGGTCTTGAAGCCGCCCTCCTCCATGGCCACGTTGCCGGCCAGGACCATCAGGTCGGCCCAGGAGAGGTTCTTGCCGTACTTCTTCTTGACCGGCCACAGCAGACGGCGGGCCTTGTCGAGGGAGACGTTGTCCGGCCAGGAGTTGAGCGGCGCGAAGCGCTGCTGGCCACGGCCGGCGCCACCGCGACCGTCGTGGCTGCGGTAGGTGCCGGCGGCGTGCCACGCCATCCGGATGAAGAGTCCGGCGTAGCTACCGAAGTCAGCCGGCCACCAGTCCTTGGAGTCGGTCATGACCGCGGCGATGTCCACCTTGACGGCAGGCAGGTCCAGGGACTCGAAAGCCTTCGCATAGTCGAAGCCCTCGCCCATCGGGTCGCTCACAGGGGCGTCCTTGGCGAGAATCTTCAGGTTGAGCTTGTTCGGCCACCACTCCTGGTTGGCACTGCCAGCGGTGGGGTGAACGCGGCCTGCGTTCATCACCGGGCACTTGCTCACGGCCTCTTCAGACATGAGATTCCTATCCGTTTCTGATCGGACTGGCTGCTGCCAGACGCTGTGATTCATGTGATGCGCCGGCCGGCGACAAGGCCGGCCGGCTCGGGCTCTACCCCTGGGACGAGCTGCAGTCCGCGCAGATGCCCCAGTAGATGACCTCGGCCTCGTCGACGACGAAGCCGTTGTCATCGGATGCCGTCAAGCAGGGCGCATGACCGACGGCGCAGTCGACGTCGGCGATGTTCCCGCAGGAGCGGCAGACCACGTGGTGGTGGTTGTCCCCGACCCGGGTCTCATAACGAGCCACCGAGCCGGACGGCTGGATGCGACGTACGATCCCGGCGGCACTCAGGGCCGCAAGAGAGTCGTAGACCGCTTGATGGGAGACGTCGGGAAGCCGCTCGCGCACCGCTCCGAGGATGGTCTCGGTGTCGGCGTGCGCATTCTCGGTGACGGCCCCCAGAACGGCCACTCGCGGGCGAGTGACGCGCAGGGAGGCACCTCTCAGCAGCTGTTCGTAGTCCGCATTCCCCACGAACCAGAGCCTACGCCAATTCTTGAATGAGTCAAGAAACGGTAGGTGACTTTTTGCTTTCCTGCGTCGCCGGCGGCCGGGTCGCGAAGCGGCCGGCCATCAGCGGGATCAGAACCGAGATCGCCAGCGGGATGACGAACATCGAGCGCTCGCCGAAGAGCTCGGCGACCGCGGCGATCAGGGAGGCGGCGGCGAGGTAGCCGGCATAGTTCGCGAGGTTGACCCGGGCGATCGCCTCCTCGGCGTTGTCCGGGGAGATGTGGGCGGCGGCGACGAAGGACTGCGGCGGGACCATCGCCAGGCTGCCGCCGAGGATGGCGAAGCCGATCGCCGCGACGCTCCAGTGCGGGGCGGCGACGATGAGCACCAGGGCGCCGACGCCGACGATGCCGCCGGCCCGGATCACCCGCTCGGGGCCGAAGCGGGCGACGATGCGGTCGCCGGGGAGACGTACGGCGAGCAGGACCAGCTGGTAGGCGGCATAGATCGCCGGCCCGGCCGCCGCGGCCGCACCCAGGCCGTCGACGACGTAGATCCCGCCCCACGCCGAGGCCGCGGAGTCGATGAACCACATCGCGAACGTCGGCACCGCGACCAGGAGGAGGGGCAGCCATGGCAGCGGGGTCTTGGTTCGCTGCGTACTGCTGGACCTCTTCTCGGCCGCATCGACCGCCGCCGGAGGCAGCAGGAAGCGGAAGGTGACGAGGTTGGCGGCCAGGCCGATGACGGCGATGGGGATCATGTCCAGACCCAGTGGTACGCCGAGGGCGATCGTCACGGTCGCATAGACGGCGCCGAGGACGGCCGCCGCGCTCCACATCGCGTGGAAGCCGTTCATCAACGGCCGGGCGTACGCGTCCTGGGTGGCCGTGCCCTGCATGTTCATCGAGGCGTCGACGCCGCCGAGGAAGAAGCCGTAGACGCCGTTGAGGACCAACAGGGTGACCATCGTCGGCGCGAAAGCCGGCGCGACCGCGGTCAGCGAGGCGCCGGCGAGCATCAGCGAGAGGGTCGCGGCGCTGCCCATCCTGGTGGCGAGGTGACCTGCGACGACGCTGCCGACCGCGCCGACCGCGGTGGTGATGCCGAGCACGACGAAGACGTCGCCGGCGCTGAGGTCGAGCTTCGTCGCGATCGACTCGAGTCTGGTGATCAGCGAGGCGAAGGTCAGTCCCTGGACCGCGAAGGCGACGAAGACCGCCATCCGGGCCAGCTGGAGTCGGGTCATGGACGCGAAGTCTGCACCCTCAGACCCTGGTCGCGCACCCGTTTCGTGGGTCAGTTGCCCTTGAGCAGGCCGTCGAGGATCTTCTCGCCGTCCTTGCCGTCACCCTTGCCGAGACTGTCGAACTCCTCGCGGAGCTCCCGCATCTCGCGCTTGGCGCTCTCGCCCTTCTCGACCAGGTCGCGGATCTGCTGGATCTGGTCCTCCCACTCCTCGGACTGGCCACCGTCGATGACGTTCCAGCTCTCCAGGTTCTCGCGCCAGCGGTCGAGCTTGTCGAGGCGGTTGAGAGTCTTGTTGTCCGACTTGCTGGTGTTGTCGGGGT
The DNA here is from genome assembly GCF_042730435.1 of Nocardioides sp. NPDC059952. Lineage (NCBI taxonomy): Bacteria > Bacillati > Actinomycetota > Actinomycetes > Propionibacteriales > Nocardioidaceae > Nocardioides > Nocardioides sp. NPDC059952. The sequence continues at coordinate 71,403 of NZ_JBHWLY010000021.1, forward strand.
TGTCGGAGTTGTTGTCGTTGTTGTCGTCCGCGCTGGTGTCGGTGTTGTCCGAGCTTCCGGAGTCGTCGGAGCTCTGCGACGGCTGGCTGGCCTCGGCGGGCGCGGGCTCGTAGGCGGCCAGCCAGGAGGCGGCGAAGACGCACGCGATCACGATCACCACCGCGCCGAGGAGGCGGCCGGTCGGGAACTTCCGCAGCGACCTGGGCCGCGGACCGCGGACCGGAGGCGGGGTGCTGGGGCGGGGCAGGACACCGGTGCGGGAGCTGGCCAGCCCCATCGGCTCGTCGAGCGGCCGCTGCGGCATCGCCTGGGTCGGCAGCGGCGCCTGTCCGGCGGAGAGCCGGTCGGTGGCGTCGGGGTCGGCACCGTTGAGGACGTAGCCGAGCTCGTGGCCGACCTGGTCCATCGAGGGCCGGGCGGCGGGGTTCTTGTCGAGCATCCGGGTGACCAGCCGCGCCAGCGGCGGGGGCACCGCCCGGAAGTCGGTGATGCGCGGCACCGGTTCGCTCAGGTGCATGTGCAGGATCTTGACCGGGTGCGGCGCCGAGTAGGGCACCTTGCCGGTGAGCATCTCGAAGAGCACACAGCCCAGCGAGTAGACGTCGGCGGGCGGCCCGACCGGGTCGCCGGCGGCCTGCTCGGGCGAGAGGTAGGACGGGCTCCCGATCACATGGCCCGTCTGGGTCAGCCCGGCGTCGACCCCCGTCATGGCGTACGCGATGCCGAAGTCGAGCACGGTCAGCCGGCCGTCACCGTCGAACATGAGGTTGGCCGGCTTGATGTCGCGGTGCACCACACCGGCCCGGTGGGCGGCGCCGAGCGCACCGGCGACCTGGCGGGTGTATTCGACGGCCATCTCGACCGGCATCGCGCCGCGCTGCTTGATCGGTTCGGCCAGGGTCGGTCCGGGCAGCAGCTCCATCACCAGGAAGACGTCGTTGTCGTCGCTGCCCGCGTCGAAGATCTTGACCACGTCGTCGTGGACGACCCGGGCGGTCGAGAGCGACTCACGGCGGAACCGCTCGGCCATCGTGGCGTCGTCCACATCGCGCAGCAGCTTGACCGCGACATCGCGGTCGAGGACGGTGTCACGCGCCCGCCAGACCTCGCCCATGCCGCCGGCTCCGAGCAGGGTGAGGAGCCGGTAGCGGCCGGCGATCGGGGGAAGCTCGTCCATGACGGAAATTATGCCGGGGTCACCCACGAGCCGAAGAGCGGGATGCCCTCCCAGGCTCCACCGCGCGCGATCGCGACCACCGCGTGCGGCCGGTCGAACCTCAGGTCGATCTGCCGCACCTTCGTCTCACGCGGTGCCGCGGCCACGGCCCGGACCATCATCCCGGTCACCGCGGCCGCCTTGAAACCCTCCCGGTCGTAGGACGCGACCGCCTTCTGGACGCAGACCGCCTCCGTCTCCTCCTCGACCGCGGCCATCACCCCGCGGGCGATCTCGGCGACCCCCGGCGCGGCCGAGAGGTCGTGACGGTCCTCCACGCTCCACTCCGGCAGGTGGCTGCGCCAGCGGTCGGCCGTCGCGCCACCGCGGACGGTGACCTCCTGGACCGTCCAGGCGTGGCCGGCGCTCTGCGCCTCGAAGGTGTGGTTGCGCACCTCCCCCGCGTCGATCCTCCGGACGACCTCGTCGGCGGCCCGCCACACGTCCTCGGCGGCCACATCGTCGGCGGCGATCACGGAGTAGACCGAGATGCCGTCCTCACTGGGAGGGCAGGCGACCGCGACCGGGCCGGCCGCCTCGGTCTCCACCACCGCCTGGAACCCGCCCTCGAGCAGCAGCAGCCCGGCCTCGTCCTCCCCCAGCCGCTCGCTCCAGCGCGGCGTCACCACCAGCGCCGAGGCAAGCACGATCAGCGTCTGTGCGTCGATCTCGAGCGGGAACTCCTGGATCAGACCGCGGGTGTGCTCGTCGGCCCAGGCGTCCAGCCCGGCCTGGTCCGGGAGCGGGTCGAGCACGACCGGAAGGCCCTTTGTCAGCCGGACATCCGGGCGCAGCCAGCCCGCGACCGCAGCCCCGATCGTGGGGTGCGGCGCTTCCAGCAGCCCCAGCGCCGCGGCCCGCGCATCGGCCCGGTTCAACCCCAGGACCTCGTCCGTCTCGGTCTCCGCCGCGGGCGCCAGCGACGCGAGGAGCAGCCACAGGCCGGCGTACGAGATGACGGGGGACTCGGCGGACCCGAGGGCGGAGCGGGTGGTGGCGGCGTACGTTCGGACCGCCTCGGCGGCGGCGAGGGACAGGGGCGTCTGCGTTCCCGACTTCTCCATGCAGAAGACATTACGGTGACATCCACCACAGTGCCTCAAATCACGATACGGTTATGTATCGAACTAGGAGGCACCATGGCCAAGAAGTCGCGCACGGCAGGGCTTGACCCGGAGACCGAGTTCCAGGAGATCTCGAGGCGTCTGGGGCTCTACGAGTTCCCGTGGGACACGACCCAGGCGCTCAGCTTCGCGCTGTTCCGGACCTATGCGGTGCCCTCGATCGGCCGGCTGCTGGCCGACACGCACCAGTTCACCGAGAACACCCAGAAGCGCTACGACGACACCGCGCTGCTCCTCGAGGACGCGGCGATCGATGACCTGGACAGCCCCCGCGGCCGGGCCGCGGTGCGGCGGATCAACCAAATGCACCGGATGTACGACATCTCCAACGACGACATGGTCTACGTCCTCTCCACGTTCGTGGTGATCCCCCGGCGCTGGAACCAGGAGTTCGGCTGGCGGCAGTCGACACCCGACGAGCAGCTCGCCGCCCTGCGCTACTACCAAGCGCTCGGGAAGCGGATGGGGATCAAGGACATCCCGGCGACTTATGAGGACTTCGAGCAGCTCCTCGACTCCTACGAGGCCGAGCACTTCGCCTACGACGAGGGCAGCCGTGCCGTCGCCGACTCCACCCTCGAGCTGCTGACCACCTTCTATCCGCGGCCGTTGGCGCCGATCATCCGGATCTTCTCGCTGTCGCTGATGGAGCCGCACCTGCTCGAAGCCTTCGACTACCCCGAGCCCGGTCGGCTCGCGCGGGCGCTGTCCCGTGGGGCGCTGAAGGCCCGGGCACGCTTCGTCGCGCTGCTGCCGGCACGCCGTAAGCCCGCGTACGTCCGGGACATGCCCCGGATCAAGAGCTACCCGCACGGGTTCAACACCGATGACCTCGGCACCTTCGCGCCGGGCTGTCCGGTGCACCGGCCCGTCGCCGGCACCAAGCCGTAGCCCACCCCTCCCCCACACTTCACGGTGCCGTCACCGGGCACCGCTTCGCTGTTGTCGATCACCCCCATATCGACAGGAGCACGTCCATGCCTGCCCCCAGCAACACTCCTGATCTCCGCGGTGCCCTCCGCGGCCTCGACCGCCGTCGCTTCCTGACCGTCTCGGCCGCCGCGTCCGCGTTGGCCTTCACCACCGGCCTGCCGCGTACGGGCGCCTTCGCCGCGCCGGCGGCCTCCCCCACCGCGATCACCTCGGACCCGTTCACCCTCGCCGTCGCCTCGGGCGACCCGCTGCCCGACTCGGTGCTGCTGTGGACCCGGCTCGCACCGCTCCCGCTCGAGCCCACCGGCGGGATGCCGCCCGCACGCTTCGACGTCGGCTGGGAGGTGGCCCGCGACGCCGCCTTCAGACGCGTCGTACGCCGCGGCAAGGCGGCCGCGCACACCGAGTTCAACCACTCCGTGCATGCCGAGGTCCGCGGCCTGGACGCGGCGACCGAGTACTTCTACCGCTTCCGGGTCGGCCAGTGGATCAGCCCGGTCGGCCGGACCCGGACCGCCCCCGCCGTCGGGGCCGCGGTGTCCTCGCTGACCTTCGCCCTCGCCTCCTGCCAGCGCTACGACCAGGGCTACTACACCGCGTACAAGCATCTCGCCGGCGAGGACGTGGACGCGGTCTTCCACCTGGGCGACTATCTCTACGAGTACGCCGTGAACGCCACCGCCGGGACGCGCGGCTACACCGAGCCGCTGCCGGCACACCTCAACCATGAGACCGTGACGCTGGACGACTACCGGGCCCGCTATGCGCTGTACAAGTCCGACCCCGACCAGATCGCCGCCCACCTGGCGCACCCGTTCATCGTCACCTGGGACGACCACGAGACCGAGAACAACTACGCTGCCGACACCCCGGAGAACGCAGGTCCGCCGGAGGAGTTCCTCGTGCGCCGCGCCGCCGCCTACCGCGCCTACTGGGAGAACCAGCCGCTGCGGCTCCCGCAACAGCCGTCCGGTCCCGACCTGAGGCTCTACCGGCGGCTGCAGTGGGGCCGGCTGGCGCAGTTCGACATCCTCGACACCCGCCAGTACCGCACCAACCAGGCCAACGGCGACGGCTGGAAGGTGCCGTCGGCGGAGTCCGAGGCCGAGTCGATGACGCTGCCCGGGAACGAGCAGGAGCAGTGGCTGATTGACGGCTGGCGCCGCTCGTCAGCGCTGTGGAACGTCGTCCCGCAGCAGGTCACCTTCTCGCGCCGCGACAACCCGTCCGGCGACGGCACCCGCTCGATGGACTCCTGGGACGGCTACCCCGCTTCGCGGCGCCGGATCCTCGAGGGCTGGAAGGCGTCCGAGCAGTCGAACCTGATGATGCTGACCGGCGATGTGCACGTCCACTACGGGTTGGACATCCACGACGACTTCGACGACCCGTCCTCGCGGATCATGGGCACCGAGATCGTCACCAGCTCCATCACCTCGGGCGGCAACGGCGCCGAGCACCCGGCCAACTGGGCTGCCTATCTCGAGCGCAACCCGCACATGAAGTTCTACAACGGCCTGCGGGGCTACACGACGGTCTCCCTGGGGCGGGACGGCGCGGAGATCACCTACAAGAACGTCGCCCAGGTCTCCACCCCCGGCGCCGCCCTCACCGTCGGCGGTCGGTTCTTCACCGAGTCCGGCAAACCCGGGCTGGTCGAGGTCTGAGGCCCGGTACGACCGAACTAGCCGCCGACGTACCGCCGCGCCGTCTCCATGAACTCGAAGATGCGCTGGCGGGACGTCTCACGGGCACCGTCGAAGTCCTTGTGCGACAGGCTGGGCCTCAGCTCGGCGGTGGCCTCGATCGCGTTCCTCCCCAGCTCGACCAGCTCGCCGGGCTCGGTGACGAGCTGGACCCGGAACAGCGCCTCCTGCGCGGTCGTGTACAGCCGGTACGTCTCATAGCGCAGCGCCTCGGTGTCGACACCCTCACGGCGGTCGTTGGTCGCGTACCAGCGGTCCATGTGCGAACGGCGCAGGTTGACCAGCGCCCCGCCGAACGTCGTATAGGCGCTGAGCCGCTCCTGCCGGAGCCGCTCGCTGCGCTCGAAGCGTTCCGTGTCAGCCCGGTTGCGGCGCTGGAAGTAGTGCGTCACCACCGACCCGAGCAGGGTTCCGGCGACGGCGACGATGCTGGTGACGATGACCACGGAGGAACCCAACCACATCCGCGACGCGCGGCGGCGAGTGCCGACGTGAGTCACCGTCCGCTGGGCGACGGTGAGGCGAACGAATTTTCGTTCGCTTCCCTCCTACCGAGCGAGAGACGGAGCTCGGCTCCCGATCCGGGATATACATGTCCGGTGATGCTGCTCGCGATCATCCTTGTTCTCGGTGCCGTGTGGTCGTTCTTCATCGCCGCGCGGCCGGATGTGGGCTTCTTCCTCGAGGAAGGCTGGAAGTTCCGCGATGCCGAGCCCTCCGACCTCTACCTCGGCGTGACCCGCTTCGGCTCGGCCGCCGTCGGCATCGCCTGCCTCGTCTTCGCCGCGATCCTCGCCTTCGGCGGCCCGGGCGGCGGTGCGTCGGAGTCGGACGAATCCCCGTCCGGCACCGCGAGCTCCGACCCCATGGCCGAAGGCTTCGGGCGGGCACAGGAGAAGGAGGACGAGGCGCGGGCGCGCGCCAAGGAGGAGTGTTTGCGCCTGAAGCCGGAGTTCGAGCAGGCGGCGAAGTGGAACGCCGAGGACAAGGTCGCCAACCCCGACACCCTGCGGTCCCTGGCCTCCGCTGATGGCGTCTCGGTGGAGATCGAGCCCCGCGCGAACGGCGAGGTGGTCACGGTTCGCGGCAGCGAAGCCGAATACCCCGGCGCGGTCGGCCGCGTCCTCTTCTTCATGACCTCCGTGGGCGGCGCGACCTGTATGCCCTGATCGAGGACTCCGCTTCCTCGGCGGTGATGTCGCCGATCAGGACTCGAAGAGTGAGACCGTCAGAGAGCGAGAGCAGTTCGATGGCTCGTGCGCGCGCCTCGACCTCCCCGAGGTCGTCGGCCTCCTGGAGGTGACGGGTGCACTCCTCGACACCGACCCTCGTCGCCTCGGCGAGGATCTGGCGTACGGCGGCGTGGGTCATCGCCTTGGCGAGGTAGGCGTACCAGACGGTGACGCCGATGCGGCCCGCCTCGGTGGCGGGGATCTGCTGGAGCAGGATGTGGAGAAGACGGTCCGCCGGTGGGCGGCCTTCGGTGGCCTCGTACTCGATGACGGCCTGCTTGATGAGCAGGTCGATGCCGGCGACCACCAGCGCGTCCTTGGTGCCGAAGTAGTGCTGGACGCGACCCATCGAGACGCCTGCACGGGCGGCGACGGTCCGCAGGCTGACGCCCTCGATCCCCTGCTCAGCGACGATCTGCCAGAGCCCGGCGACGATCTCGAATCTGCGCTGCTCGTGGTCGACGGCTCTTGGCATGGCGCCAGGTTAGCAATACAGTCGCATCGCAACAGGTTACAATGCGATCGCATCGTTATCGGGAACGTGAGGACGCCATGGATGGGGACATCGAGCATGCAGACACCGAATCGCACGGGAAGCGCCGACGCTGGCCGGTGGTCCTCCTCACCCTCGTCGCGGTCGTCTCGACCGGGTGCCTGGTGATGGTGCTCGGCACGAGCGGCCCCGGTGTCGGTCACTTCCGCACGCCGGCGGGACGCCAGGCCTACATCGAGGCGTACGACGCGGCCTTCGCCGCGCTGCCGAAGCCGACCGAGACGCACGACGTGGAGACCACCTTCGGCACGGTCCGCGCGTACGCCTGGATCAACCCGAACCCAGTCGACGAGGTCCCGATCGTGCTCGTGCCGGGGCGGGCCAGCGGCGTACCGATGTGGGGCGAGAACCTGCGTGACTTCGTCGAGCACCGCACCGTCTACGCCTTCGACGCGATCGGCGACAGCGGGCTCTCCGAGCAGACCCTGCCGCTGCGCGGCATGGACGACAACGCCCGCTGGGTCGAGGAGGCGCTGGACGGTCTCGAGCTCGACCGGATCCATCTGGTCGGCCACTCGCAGGGCGGTGGCCTCGCCGCGGCCGTGGCGGTGCGCTACCCGGACCGGCTGGCCAGCCTCACCCTGCTCGAGCCGATCATGACGTTCGGCATGCTGCCGGTCTGGGCGATCGGCTGGTCGGCGGTGGCCGCGCTCCCCTTCCTGCCCGACTCGTGGCGCGACCACGCACTGAACCGGATAGGCGGCGTCGAGGACGACGAGGTGGACCCGGACGACCCGATGGCCAGGATGATCGCCGCCGGTACGACCCACTTCGACTCCGGCAGCCTCCCGACGCCCTCACGGCTGACCGACGACCAGATGCGTGCCCTATCGATGCCGGTCTACGTCGCGATCGCGAGCGACAAGTCGCTGGCCGGCGGCGAGGACGCGGCCGAACGGGCCGAGAACCTCCCGCACGGGACCGTCAAGGTCTGGCCGAAGACCACCCACTCGCTTCCGATGCAGGTGGCGTCCGAGCTGGATGCCGAGCTGGAGAGGTTCTGGGCCGACGTACGTTGACGGCTTATGCCCAGAGCCCGAAGTACTCGATGAACATCCTGAAGCCGCCGTTGAACTGAGCGGTGTTCGTGATCGCGTTGATGGCACGCACACCCCAGAAGACCGCCAGCGTGTAGCCGATCCCGAGCGCGATCCCCGCCGCTGCGGCGCTCGTCCCGACTGCTTTCGCACGGCTCAGGCCGAGATGTCCGAGCACCACCGCGGCCGCGATCGGGATGATCGAGGCGATCATGAGCAACCCGAGGATCAGCCAGACGATCGGCCGATCCTCCATGCTGTAGAGGGCGTTGTAATAGCCCTGGCTGACGTCCGGGATTCCGACGATCACCCGCACCAGCGCGACGATCACCAGCATCGCCGCCGCGATTCCCAGCCCGGCGAGCCCGAGCCACCCGCCGCTTCGCGGACCGTTGGCAGATGCCGACGGGTTCGTCGGGGACCAAGCCGGTGCCGCCCCTGCCGCCTCGTTCGGTTGTGACATCGTGCCCTTCCCGTCCAGTTGGATCGAGCCAGCCCTACCGATGTCGGGCGGCCTCATATGGCCCGAGACGCTATCTCAGATTCCGGGCACCTACGGGCAGATCCGCGCGGGCGAGCGCGTCGAGATGCGGGAGCGGCTCGGTACAAGATTTCTCGACGATTTGTGTTTGAAACCCGGGATTTGGGGTAGGAGATAGGTACCAATCGCTCCGAACGTCTTGGGGGACCCTCTCGTGAACGTCGAAATCGTGGCGCCGCAGGTGAAGACCGCGGCCCGTTCCATCGGGACCGCGGCCGAGGCCGTCGCCGGCCTCGATCTCGAAGGCCCCATGGGCAAGGTCGCCGCGGCGCTGCCGGGCAGCACCGTCGTCGGCGCCGCGAATGGCCTCAAGACGGAGTGGAAGAGCGACAAGGACAAGTGGGTCAAGGACGCTCGCGACCACCAGACCACCACGGTCGCCGACGCGGACGCGATCGTGGAGGCCGACACCATCACGGCGCAGCAGGCGCGCTACCGCGAAGCGATGATCGGAAGAGACTGATGGCCGTCACCTACGAGCAACTGCAGAGCTGGAAGCCCGAAGAGCTCGACACCGCCGCGGACCAGCTCAACACCGCCCGCAAGAGCTTCCAGGACCAGCAGGACGAGATGGACGCCGGCAAGGTCCCCGACACCTGGGTCGGTGAGGCCAGCACCCGCGCCGAGAACCGTCACCGCCGCCTGGTCGCCGATCTCAACGACATCGCCGCCCCGCTCTCGCAGGTCATCAACGGGCTCGACGAGGCCGGCGCCTCGATCAAGAAGGCCAAGGACAGCGCCAAGCACGCCTACGACGACGCGACCGGCCGAGGCTGGAAGGTCACTTTCTCCGGCGGCGTACAGATCACCGACCCGAGTCCGGACGAGAAAGACCCGGACAAGGACAAAGGCACCATGCAGCAGCTCGCGCAGACCATCCAGGATGCGCTGACCGATGCCGAGTCCGCCGAGACCGACCTGGCAGCCGTGCTCAACCACGCGACCAAGGGCGACTACGACGGTGGCGACGGCACGATCGAGCAGGCCAGCCTCCCGCCCGAGCTGCGCAACCTGCCCGAGTCCGAGCTCATCAACAAGATGCTCAGCGACCCGGACAAGTACGACGGCTACGTCGATGCGCTGCCCGACGACGTCCAGACGCGACTCGGCAAGGAGATCAGCGACCGTCTCGACAGCACGCTGAACGACGACGACTACAAGATCAGCAAGGACGAGCTCAACCGTCTCAACTCGATGCTGACCGCCTACACCGACGACGACACCGTCGCTGCGGGCCTCTACCAGGACCTCGGCGCCGACGGCACCGTCGCCAGCATGGCGCGGATCGAGGAATACATGCGGATGAGCTCGGTGGACGGCGACGCCCTCAACTCCCTCGCCTCCAACCTCCGCAACGGTCTCGCCTCGGCCTCGAACCACCAGGGCTTCCCGGCCGAACAGTTCGGCCACGACATCGTGAAGTACGCCGGCCCCTCAGGGACCTACCTCTCCGATGATGAGGAGGACGCCCTCCGCGAGCGCTATCCGCACTGGGGCGGCACCGGTGGCGCGTCGGTTCTCGCCTATCTGATGAAGGACCACGACCTCAACGGCAACCTCGTTCTCGGCGCTGCCGAGGAGCTCGACCGGTTCGAGCGAGCCGAAGGCGGGTTCCAGTCGGCTCAGGACTGGTACCAGCGCACAGGCTACGGCCCGCTTGGCGTAGGCGAGAACGGCTACGGCGCCGACCCGATGGGCGCGATCATGGGCAACCTCGGCGCTCACCCGGAGCAGGGTTACGAGTTCTTCACCGAGGATGGGGAGCGCCAGAAGTTCTACTTCAACGACAGGACCTGGCAGGCAGACGGCTACGCAGGCATCTCGCAGGCCGCTGCTGGCATCAGCACCGATCCCGACCTAGTCAAGCAACACCCTGAAGGCACCGCAATGATCGCCTCCCGGTTCGTCGACTACGTCGCGGACAGCGAAGGATTCAACGCTGAGGACGCGAAACCTGCTTCGCCCTACGTCTCCGAGATCCTCAAGAACTACATGCATTCGGTCGACGACGCGCTGCACGCGCGAGGAGAAGATGGGGAAGCCGGCGTCTACACCTCGACCCCTGTCGCGCTCGGTGACATCGCCAACAGCCCGAGGTTCTTCGCGAACGATATCGAGTCCTTGCTCAAGGTCGGAGCGAGCAGCCAGGAAGGGCTCGTCAATCTCGCTGAAGGCGTCGGCACCTACCAGCAGTCCCAGATCAACAACGCTGCGTACCAGATCCAGCAGAACCCGGGCGACTACCGCGACGGCAACGTGCTCAGCGACGTCATGCAGCACTCCGCCTACCTGAACGGTGCCGTCGAGCACGCGATCGGGAGCGTCGAGATCGAGGGCGCCGCGAACACCGACAAGCAGATTCAGACGTTCACCAGCCTTGTCGGCGATGTCGCTGGCATGGTTCCCCTGCCAGGAACGGGGGCCGTCGGGACGGTGGTCGAGTTCGGTGTCGGCCAGGCGATCGACCTTGCCACCGACAAGGCCGACGGGCATTTCGCCAACTTCGAAGAGGCCGCGACCGACCACGCCAACGAGCGGGCAGCGGCATCCCTGAACGAGTCGAAGGTGAACGCCCTGGATGCGTTGGTGAAGAGTGGTGTCGTCGAACTCACTCCGGAACACCGCGAACGCTTCTTCCCTGAGGGACAGCCTGTCGACCTCTCGAAGCTCAGCGACGAGGAGCTTGGCGACCTCGCGAACCTGGCATCCAACAGGTACCTCAACGAATACGGAATGGGGAGCATTGAGTACCAGAACGCCTACGGCGCGGCCTTCCGTGAGTTCTATGAGTAGTCGTCGAGCTCCAGAATCTGACCGCGGAAAGCTTCCCCCGCTGATCTGCGCTCCCATCGCTGTCGTGATCGGCGCGCTTGCGCTGACGTCGTGCGGTGAGGAGTCGCCGACCACGCTGATCGAGCCGGATGACTTCGAGGCGGCCATGGGTGAGGCGCACGATGCCGGCAGCGGAATCGTCGGGATGCCGCCATGCCGCGCCCTTCGCGAGTTCAATCAGGGCCTCAACCTCGCAGCATCGGGAAAGGTGACCGGGACCACCATCGGGATCGAAGGCGGCGGCTCCGTCTTCGCCGTCGTGTTCTCGCCGACCGCAACACCTCCGTCCGCGTCCGAGGTCGTCACCGACGTCCCCGGACACGTCGAGGACTGCGCCAAGGAGATCGCCGGCGATCCGTCCCGCAAGGTTGAAGAACTCAGTGAGCTACCTCCGGGCGCCGCCGGCTTCCACGGCGAAGAGAACAACTCCACCAGCGAGTACGCCTACACCGTCACAAGCGACGATCGGCTGTTGGTGGTGGGTACGGAGTACGCGACGGGAGACAGCGCTCCGGTCTCCATGGAGCGCCTGCTCAAGCTCGCGTCGGACCGCGCACCCGATGTCTCTGCGGACTAGGTGGGCCATCCTCAGCGTCGGCCGTTGTTCCAGCTCAGGTCTTCGTGCCGGTAGCCCTGGTGACTTCGAAGGAGTTACAACAATGCCTTCTTGGCCTACGACCCGAAGCAGGTTCCGCTTGACCGTCGCACTGAGCACAGCACCACTCCTGATGACCGCCTGTGGCACCGACTCGACGCTGCTGGACTCCGACGCGCTCCCCAAGGTCGAGGAGACCACCGACGGCGACATGGGGGCACCTGGTACCGGCTGGTGCGACGCGCTCGCATATCTGGAGACGGCGAAGTTATCGAACGCCGCAGACGGGACGAGCGGTGAGCAGTACGTGCTCGAGAACGGGGATGTCGTCGGGGCCACCGTGTTCGTTCCCGGTGGCGGGGACTACCCCGATGCTGGATCGATGCTCGCTGCCATCCAGGAGGCTGTCGACGAGTGCTCGGCCGACGCCGAGAAGGGCGACTACGGCGAGGCGACCTCGGAGCCGATCAGCGGGCTTCCTGACGGGGCAGCGGGATTCACTTTCACGAGCAAGTCGTCGAACCCGGTTGAGGTCGGCAGCATCGCGTTCGCGGAGACGGACGACGGACGGCTCGTCGGGGTCGGAGTGACGCACAGCGGGGATGGCGAGGCGTCCGTGGAGGTGGCGGACCTGCTCTCCACGGCGCTCGAGCGGGCCGCCGACGTGGACACCACGAGCTGAGCCCGCCCCAGGACACGGACCAGCGGCGCTGGTACGACGGTTG